>DASQMY010000148.1:0-10304 GCA_035645255.1 Mycobacteriales bacterium | reverse complement strand
GCCCCGATGCGCTGCGCCGCGCCCTTCGGCGGGCGCGCGACGGAGCGACCGTGGACCGCACCGAGGCGACGGTGCTGCTGCACGCGCGCGGCGCGGACCTCGACGACCTCTGTACGTCGGCCGCGCGGGTGCGCGACGCCGGCCACGGCCGGGTCGTCACCCACAGCCGCAAGGTGTTCATCCCGCTGACCCGGCTGTGCCGCGACCGCTGCCACTACTGCACGTTCGCCACGACGCCGGGCCGGCTGCACGCGCCGTACCTCTCGCCGGACGAGGTGCTCGCGATCGCGGTCGCCGGCCAGGCGGCCGGCTGCAAGGAGGCGCTCTTCACGCTCGGCGACCGCCCGGAGGACCGCTGGCCGGCCGCGCGCGAGTGGCTCGAGTCGCGGGGCTTCGCCTCGACGCTGGAGTACCTCCGCGCGATGGCGATCCTCGTCCTGGAGGAGACCGGACTGCTGCCGCACCTCAACCCCGGCGTGCTGTCGTGGCAGGACCTCGCCCGGCTGAAGCCGGTCGCGCCGTCGATGGGGATGATGCTCGAGACGACCGCCGTCCGGCTGTGGGCGGAGCCGTCCGGGCCGCACTTCGGGTCGCCCGACAAGGAGCCGGCCGTCCGGCTGCGGGTCCTCGAGGACGCCGGCCGGCAGTCCGTGCCGTTCACGACCGGGATCCTGATCGGCATCGGCGAGACGCTCGCCGAGCGGGCCGAGTCGCTGTTCGCGATCCGCGACGTCGACCGGCGCTACGGCGGCGTGCAGGAGGTCATCGTCCAGAACTTCCGGGCCAAGGACGACACCGCGATGCGCGCCCACCCCGACGCCGGGCTCGACGACCTCGTCGCCACGATCGCGGTCGCCCGGCTGGTGCTCGGCCCGCGGATGCACCTGCAGGCGCCGCCCAACCTGGTCGGCGGCGAGTTCGCCCGGATGCTCGGGGCCGGCATCGACGACTGGGGCGGCGTCTCGCCGGTCACCGCCGACCACGTCAACCCCGAGCGGCCCTGGCCGGAGATCGACGCGCTGGCGGCGGAGTGCGCAGCGGCCGGCTTCGAGCTGCGCGAGCGGCTGACCGTCTACCCGCGCTACATCGCCGCGCCCGACCCGTGGATCGACCCGCGGGTGCTGCCGTTCGTGACTGCTCTGACCGGCGCGGACGGACGCGCGTCCGGCGTACTCCCGGTCGGCCGGGCGTGGCAGGAGCCGGACGGCGGCGCGCAGGCGGGCGGCCGGGTCGATCTCCACGTCGCGATCGACACCGACGGACGGCTGCAGGACCAGCGCGGCGACGCTGCCAGCGTCTACGGCGACTGGTCGGCGCTCTCGGTGGCGGCCGGCGCCAGGGGGCGGGGGAGCGACGTCGCGGCGCGACCGGCCGTCGCGAGCATGCGACAGGAGTTCGTTGTGGCGCTTTCCGCCGCGGCCGACGACCCGGCCGGCGTCACCGACGCGCAGGCGCTCGTCCTCTTCGACGCCGCGCCGGGCGCGGAGCTGGACGCGCTCGCCGGTCTCGCCGACGACGTACGCCGCGATGCGGTGGGGGACGACGTCACCTACGTCGTCAACCGCAACATCAACTTCACCAACGTCTGCTACACCGGCTGCCGGTTCTGCGCGTTCGCGCAGCGGCGCACCGACGCCGATGCCTACACGCTCTCCCTCGCCGAGGTCGGTGATCGCGCGGTGGAGGCCGTCGAGGCGGGCGCGACCGAGGTCTGCATGCAGGGCGGGATCCACCCCGACCTGCCCGGCTCGGCGTACTTCGACCTGGCCGCCGAGGTGAAGCGGCGCGCACCCACGCTGCACGTGCACGCCTTCAGCCCGATGGAGGTGATGAACGGCGTCGCCCGGACCGGGCTGTCGGTCGAGGACTGGCTGATCAAGGCGCGCGAGTCCGGCGTGGACTCGCTGCCCGGCACGGCCGCGGAGATCCTCGACGACGACGTGCGCTGGGTACTGACCAAGGGCAAGCTGCCGACGGCGCAGTGGGTCCAGGTGGTGACTACAGCCCACCGGCTCGGGATCCCGACCACGTCCACGATGATGTACGGGCACGTCGACACGCCCGCGCACTGGGTAGCGCACCTGCGGCTGCTGGCCAGGCTGCAGGAGGAGAGCGGTGGGTTCACCGAGTTCGTGCCGCTGCCGTTCGTCCACCACAGCTCGCCGATCTACCTCGCCGGCGTCGCCCGTCCGGGACCGACGGTCCAGGAGAACCGCGCGGTGCACGCGATGGCCAGGCTGCTGCTGCACGGGCGGATCGCCAACATCCAGGCGTCGTGGGTCAAGCTCGGCGTCGACGGCGTCCGCGAGGTGCTCCGCGGCGGCGTCAACGACCTGGGTGGCACGCTGATGGAGGAGACGATCAGCCGGATGGCCGGGTCGCAGCACGGATCGCGGAAGTCGGTCGACGAGCTCACGGCGATCGCGCACGGCGTAGGCCGCCCCGTGCGGCAGCGGACGACTACTTACAGTTCGCTCTCGTCGTAGTGGCGTAGTCGTTCCTATACTTGCCGGACGACCGCAGCCAGCCGCCACCGCGGCTCGCATGATCTCTGGGTGTTGACCATGAGCAGACACGGCGCGTCCGGCACGAACTCCTCCGAGACCCCGCTCGCGCGGCGCATCGACGAGCTGGCGCAGCGCGCCGCCCGCGAGGCCGCCGAGCACGGTCCGGTGCCGCGGCTGGTGGCGGTGCAGCGCGAGATCGCCGCGCTGCGAGCCGAGCTGGCCGGCGACGGCGGTGGGCTCGCCCGCGTCGACGCCCGGCTGACCGACCTGGCCGAGCAGCTGTCGATGGCGGCGGGCGACGCGCAGAAGCGTCAGGAGGCGCAGGTCGACGAGGTCGCCGAGTCGGTCGCGGCCGCGCTGCGCCGGCTCGAGGAGCGTCAGCAGCAGCTCGACGAGCGGGAAGCCGCGCTGCTCGCCAGGCTCGACGACGAGGCCCGCGCGGCGGCCGACCTGCGCGCCCGGCTCGTCGACGAGCTGGACAGCGCGCGCACGTCGCTGCAGCCGGCGGTGGACGACGCGCGTGACCAGTTCGCCCGGCAGGCCGAGGCGATGACCTCGACCGTGCTCGCCGCGGTGGTCTCCGTCCTCGACGAGAGGCTCGGCGCGGCTGCGGAGCAGCTGGACCGGCAGCGCGCGGCGCTCGACGACGTCCTCGCCCGGATGGCCGAGCTGATCGCCGACTCGGGCGCGGCGACCGGCTCGCTGGACCGGACCCGGCAGGACCTGCTGCGCGAGATCTCGCAGGCGCGCGGCGAGCTGCACGCGACCGCCGGCGTCATGACCGGCGCGGAGGCCGTGCTCGACGCCGGCGTGCGCCGGATCGAGACGAGCGGTGCCGCGATGGTGCGCTACCTCGACGAACGGGACCTCGCGCTCGAGGCGGAGCGCGACCGGCTGCTCCGCGAGGTGCTCGAGGACTTCGCCGACACGCTCGGCGCCCGCGAGCGCCGTACCGTCGCCCGTCGGCTGATCGGTGTGGTCGACCGCCGGCGCGACGCCCGCGACGCCAACCGCTGGCGCCGGGCCAACCCGGGGCAGGCGGCCGACGGAAGCACGCCCGAGGCGGTTGCGCCCCCGACCGTGATCGACCTCGACGCGGCGCAGCAGCGCCGGGCCGCGCGTCGGTAGCACTGCTCGCACACGGCAGCCGGTACGACGACCGCTGCGGTTCGCTGCCGCACGGGCAACGGCACGCACCTGCAGCCATCCCGGCGCGGCATCGGGTGGCGGCGTGGGTGGCGGCGTGGGTGGCAACGTGCCGGCCTGGAGCGGCACGAACTCACCCACCGGACCACCCAAGCGCGCCACGCCGCAGCGTCTGCCGGCGGCGCGGCTGACTAGTTGTACTGACCGGACAGGTTGGTGCAGTAGGGCGACACGCCCCAGCGGTACTTGATCAAGGAAGGCCTCCGGGCCTGATGTGGAGCTGTTGAGGAACCACTCAGGATCCGGAGGCCTTCATGTCGCACCGTACAACCACCACCGGCCCCACACGGCGCTCGGCAACCTTCCACCGATCAGCCGCTGCACCAACGTCCGCGAGCAGTACAACTAGTGACCGTTCTGCGCTCATATTCGCCTGTCGGTGAGCGTGAGCGGGCCGCAAGAACGGTCACTGGTCAACGTAAGCCGGCGCAGCCGACGTCATGGCGGGACGGCGATGGCGCTGCCGTTGCTGCCGCTCTTGGGTCGCCCGACCGATGCGGGCGGGCAAGTGGCACCGGTGTCCAGATCGGCCGACGGTGTCCCGGACAGCGTTCGCGCGATCAAATAGCACAGTCCGGGCCGGTGATCGCCGCTTGACACGCCGTGACATACAGGTCTGTAATCACACGTATGTCATTCGCGCCCTTGCCGCCGGCCTTCCCCGGGGATGATCTGCGCGAATCGAGCCCTGACCGCCCGTCGGCGGCCAGCGACGTCCTGGACCAGGTCGACGACCTGGCGCAGGGTCGAGGAGACGTCGTGAGCCTTACCTTGAGCGTGACCGAAGTGCCGGACGACAACGAGCTGCCCGAGGAGCTGTCCTGGCAGGAGCGCGCGCTCTGCGCGCAGACCGATCCGGAGGCGTTCTTCCCGGAGAAGGGCGGCTCGACCCGCGAGGCCAAGCGGATCTGCGTCGGGTGCGAGGTCCGCGTCGAGTGTCTCGACTACGCCCTCGCCAACGACGAGCGGTTCGGCATCTGGGGTGGCCTCTCGGAGCGGGAGCGTCGCCGGCTCAAGCGGCGCGCCAGCTGACCCTGCCGGCCGCGCCGGGCCGGCGGCAGCGCGGGGTCGCTCACCGCACGTTTCGGCTGGTCGCGCTCCCGTCGTAGGCTTCCGACCGGTCCGGGTCCTCCCGGCCGGGTGCAGTTCCCGTCAGCCGTTGCCCGACGGCCTGCCGCGCCCGCAGGGTTCCTACGGCGGCTGGGTCCGCCGGTGTTCACGTCACGGATGGTTCATTGCCCGCGAGGTCGACTCGCCCGGTGCTTCCCCAGCACCGCGTCACCGCAGTCGTCGTGACTCACGACGGCGCGCGGTGGCTGCCCGACGTGCTGGCCAGCCTGGCCGGGCAGGTCAGGCCGGCCGAGCGGCTGGTCGCCGTCGACACGGGCAGCGTCGACACGACGGTCGCCGTGCTCGTGCGGCAGCTCGGGCCCGCTGACATCGTCCCGATGCCGCGGACCGCCGGTTTCGGCGCGGCGGTGAAGGCCGGTCTGGAGCACGTCGGCGACCTCGGGCCGCGGCCCGCCCCGGAGCCGCACCGGTCGTTTCCGACGGGTCCGGAGGACCTGCTCGCCGACGACGAGGACCTCGATCCGGGCAACCTCGACGACGACCTGCCCGAGCCGTCAGCCGGCGCCGACTGGATCTGGCTGCTGCACGACGACGTCGCGCCCGAGCCGGACGCGCTGCTGCGGATGCTCGAGCTGGCCGAGATCTCGCCGTCGGTCGCGCTCATCGGACCGAAGGTCCGCGACTGGGACGACCCGAGGCTGCTGGTGGAGGTCGGCCTCACGATCGACCATGCGGGGCGGCGCGAGACCGGCCTGGAGCGGCGCGAGTTCGACCAGGGCCAGCACGACGCCGTCCGCGACGTGCTGGCGGTGGGTACGGCGGGCTGCCTGGTCCGCCGCGACGTCTGGGACGCGCTAGGCGGGCTCGACCCCCGACTGCCGATCTTCCGCGACGACATCGACTTCGGCTGGCGGGTCAACGCCGCCGGGCACCGCGTCGTGGTCGTGCCCGACGCGCGGGTCCGGCACGTGCGCGCCGCCGCCAGCGGTCGCCGCCGCGTCCGCTGCGCCGTCGGCCGGTCGCCGCTCGTCGACCGCCGGCACTCGCTGGCCGTCATGCTCGCCAACCTCTCGCTGCCCGGGCTGCTGCTCGCCCTCCCGCGGCTGGTCGGGGGCGCGCTGCTGCGCGCGGCAGGCTACCTGCTCACCCGCCAGGTGCACGCCGCCACCGACGAGATCTCGGCGCTGTGGTGGAACTTCGTCCGCACGCCGCAGCTGATCAAGGCGCGCGCGGCGCGGCGGCGGCACCGGCAGGTGCGCCAGCGCGCGCTCAAGCACCTGTTCGCTGGCCGCGGCACCCGGCTGCGCGGCTACGTCGAGGCGGTCGGCGACTGGCTCTCCGGCGGCGCCGCCGAGGAGTCGACGATCGGCGTCGACCAGTCCGCGGACGACGACAACCTCTTGGTGCCGCCGACCCGCGGGTCCCAGGTCGCCGCGCTGCTCGGCCGGCCGGTCGTCCTGATGACGCTGGGGCTCACGGCGCTCGCCGTCGTGGCGGCCCGCGACCTGTTCGGAGCGGGCGCACTCGTCGGCGGCCAGCTGCTGCCGTCTCCGGCATCGGCCGGCGACCTGTGGCGCACCTACACCGCGTCGTGGCACGACGTCGGCGGCGGGTCGGGTGCCGCCGCGCCGCCGTGGCTCGGGGCGCTGGCCGCAGTGGCGACGCCACTGCTCGGCAAGGCCTGGCTCGCCGTCGACCTGCTCATGCTGATGGCCGTGCCGCTCGCCGGGCTCTCGGCGTACGCGGCGGCCCGCCGGGTCACGTCGTCGCGCCTGCAGCGCGTCTGGGCCGGCGCGGCGTACGCCGTGCTGCCGCCGGTGACCGGGGCGGTCGCCGCGGGTCGGCTGGACGCGGTCGTCGCGGCGATCATGGCGCCGGTCATCGTCTCGGCGTGCTACCGCGCGGTCGTGCGCGACCCCAGGGCGGACGGGTGGCGGCATGCTTTCGTGGCCGGCCTCGCGCTCGCCGTCGGAACGGCGTTCGTCCCGCAGGTCTGGGCGCTCGGCGTGGTCGTGCTGCTCGTCTCGCTGGTCAGCCCTCTGCTCGGTGCGGGGACCGGCGGCCGGGTCCGCCGCGCGACGGTCGCACGGCGGTTCGCCGCGGCGCTGATCGCGGCCGCCGTACCGGTGGGCGTGCTCCTGCCGTGGTCGCTCGAGCTGCTGCGCAACCCTCGCCTGCTGGTGTCGGGCCTCACGTCGCCGACCGGCAGCGAACCGCTGCGCGGCGTCGACGCGCTGCTGCTGCACCCCGGCGGTCCGGGACTCCCGCCGCTGCCGTTCACGGCCGGTCTCGTCCTCGCCGCGCTCACCGGACTGCTGCGCAGCGGCGGGCGCCGTACCGCTGCCGTGTACTGCTGGCTGGTGGCGCTCGTCGCGCTCGCGGCCGCCGTCGCGACGACCCGCGCCGGGGACGACGCCGGCTGGCCCGGCCCGGCGCTGTCCGTCGCCGCCACCGCGCTGATAGCCGCCGCGCTGGTGGCGGCGCAGGGCGTGCGCCGGCAGTTCGCCCACGTGAGCTTCGGCTGGCGACAGCCGACCGCGGTGCTGGTGGTCGCGCTGGCGGTCGCCGCACCGATCGCGATCGGCGCCGTCTGGGCGGTACGCGGCGCGGACGACCCGCTCGACCGTCGTCCGGTCCTCGCGCTGCCGCGCTACGTCATCGCCAAGGCCGACCGCGAGCCCGGCCTGCGGGCGCTGTGGCTGCGGCCCTCCGCCGGCGCCGTCCGCTACACGGTCACCGGCCTGGCGGGTGGTGGTCCGGCGGACGACCAGCTGACGGCATCGGAGCCGCTCCGGACCCGGCTGGACACGATCGTCGCCGACCTCACGTCGCCGGTCGGGAGCGACGCGGCGCAGGCGCTCGCCACCCACGCCGTCCGCTACGTCGTCGTCCCGAAGCCGGTGCCGCGTGCGGTCTCGGGCGCCCTCGACGCCCAGCCGTCGTTGACCCGCGAGCGGGTGGAGCCCACCGCGCCGGTGCTGCTGTGGCGGGTGCTCGCGCCGAGCGGCCGGCTGACGCTGCTCAGCGGCGCCGCGGTCGGCGAGGCCGCCCGGGCGCGGGGTCCGTCGCTCGGCTCGGTCCGCAGTTCACCGGCTGCGGTCCTCGTCCCGGCGCGCGGCGCCGACCGGGTCGCGGTCCCGGCGGGGCCGCCGGGACGGCTGCTCGTGCTCGGTGAGCAGGCGGGAACGCGCTGGTCAGCCCGCGTCGACGGCCGGCGGCTGCCGACCGCCGTGGCCTGGGGGTGGGCGCAGGCGTTCGAGGTGCCGGCCGAGGCGTCGGTCGTGACCGTGTCGGGCGAGGCGACCACGCGCCGTACCTGGCTGGCGGTGCAGGTCCTCGCGCTACTCGTGGCGCTCGTCTTCGCGGCGCCGGCCATCAGGCGGTCCGAGGAGGTCTCGGACGTCGTCGACACCGAGGCCGAGGAGCCCCGGGTCCTCGAGCCCGCCGCGGCGGGGGCGGCATGAGGCTCCCCCTCGCGGCGATCGCCGTTGTCGCACTGGTCGGCGGCGGCGTTGCCGCGGCCGAGGCCACGATGCCGGATCCGGCGCGCCCGCGGGCGCCGGTGCGCCGCCTCACGCCGGTCGTGGGCAGCCTCGCCATCTGCCCCGAGCTGCTGCCCGCCGGCGGCGCCGTCACGACCCGGCTCACGCTCGGCACCGCTCAGGCCGGTGACGTCAAGGTCGAGGCGGCCGCGGTCGGCGGGACTGCCGCGGTCACCGTGGCACTCGACGGCGGCGGCCACGTCGCCCCCTTCACCGCCCCTGCCCCGAGTACTGCGGCCGTGCTGGCGAGCGCGACCGGCGCGGCCTCCGGCGGTGTCGTGGTGGAGCAGCTCGCGCGTGGCGACCGCGGCAACGGTCGCGGGCTGGCCGGCGTCCGCTGCGAGGCGACGGCTGCGGAGAGCTGGTTCGTCGGCGCCGCGACGACGATCAGCGACGACACCGACCTCGTGCTCGTCAACCCGTACGACGACGCGGCCGTCGTGGACGTCACGTTCGTCGACAGCACCGACGAGCCGATCGACGTGCCGGGCGCGCGCGGCGTCGCCGTACCGCCGCGCAGCCGGGTCGTCCGCCCGCTGGCCGCCTGGGTGCCCGGCCGGGCGGCGTTCGCCGTCAAGGTCGCGGCCCAGTCGGGCCGCGTGTCGTCCGCCGTACGCCGGTCCAGGGTCGTCGACGGCGTGCCGAGCGGTGTCGACTGGCTGCCCCGCACCGACCGGCCGGCGGAGACGGTGACGCTCGGCGCGCTGCCGGCCGGCAACGGCTCGCGCACTCTGCTGCTGGTCAACCCCGGCGACGAGCCTGCGCTCGCGAAGGTGATCGTCACGCACGTCGACGGCCAGTTCGTGCCGGACGGCCTGGCCGAGCTCGTCGTGCCCGCGCACCGGCTGCTGCAGGTGCCGCTCACCGACGTGCTCGGCGGGAAGGCGGCCGGCGTCCGCGTCACGACCGACGGCAGGCCGCTGCTCGCCGGGGCGGTCGCCGACAACCAGGGCGCCGGCAAGGCGCAGGAGATCGCGTTCCTGGCCGGCCTGGCCGCGCTCGACGGTCCAGCGCTGCTGACCGACACGCGCTCGACGTCCGGCGCCGACACGCGGCTGCTGCTGTTCGCGCCGGACGGCGCCGCGGAGGTGACGATCACCGGGGTGCCGGTGCGCGGCGCGAGCGGTCCGCCGCCCGTACCGAAGGTCGTGGTGCTCCAGCACGGCGAGCTGCAGTCGGTGCGCGTCGCGTCCGTGACGCGGGGCAGGGACGGCGCGGTCGTCGTCACGCCGAGCGGCAACTCCAGCGCGGTCTACGGGACGCGGGTGGTCTCGGCCAGCACGCCGACCGGGCCGCTGCTGACCACGCTGGGCATCCGGTCGCAGTCGGTGGCGGGCGTGCCGGTTCCGGCGGTGTCGGCCGACCCGAGGGCCTGGCTGGTGCCGGTGACCGAGCCGGCCCGGTAGCGCCGCAGCTAGGACTCCGGCGGGCCGGGCGGGTCGACCACGTCGGGGTCGAGCCCGAGGTGCCTGGCCACCTCGTCCACGACGACGTCGTGCACCAGGTCGGCAAGGTCCTCGGGGTGCCGTGCCCGCGCCTCCAGCGGCCGGCGGAACACCACGATGCGGGGCGGCCGGGTCGACCCGTCGCGCTCGGGGCCGCCCGGCACCAGCCTGGCCAGCGGGATCGCCGGGTCGCCCCGGTCGTCGACGAGCAGCTCGGGCGGGGGCACGTCCTCGACCGCGAACTCGACGCTGGCCAGCTCGTCACGCCAGCGGGCGTCGAGGTGCTCCACCACGTCGAGGACTATCTCGTCGAACTCGTCGGCCGGCTTGCGGGAGAGCGGCACGTGCGGCGGGACCAGCCGGCCGCGCAGCCCGCGGCCGCGCCGGTCGCGGCGAAGGCGTCGCCGGGGCGCGGGGGCGGCGGGCTGCGCTGCGTCGCCGGCCGGGTGCGGGCTCTCCACACCGGGCAGCGTACCGGCGACACGCGACACCCGATCGGCGCGGTGATGGCCGCGCCAGGTCGTGCAGGCTAC
>DASQMY010000147.1:0-3382 GCA_035645255.1 Mycobacteriales bacterium | reverse complement strand
GACGCTCCTCGCGCGCTCCGGGCTGCCGGACGGCGGACTGCAGGTGCACGTCGTCTCGTCCGGCTGCGAGGGGTTCGTCGCGGTCCTCGACCTCGCGGCCGCTGCCGGCGACGGCGAGATCGAGCTGGTCGACAACGGCATCCGGCTGTTCGCCGACATCGGCTCGATGCTCAAGCTCCCCGGCGCGACGCTCGACCACCGGGTGACAGACCACGGGTCCGAGTTCGTCTGGTCGCACCCCGCCGCCACCGGCGTGTGCGGCTGCGCCGAGCCGGACCACCAGCACGTCGGCGACAATGGGACGGTCCCGCAGGCGTCGACGTAAGGACGAGCTCGCACATGGCAAAGCCGGAACGGTTCCTCTTCGTCTGCATCAACGAGCGCGCCGAGGGGCACCCGCGCGGCTCCTGCTACCAGCGCGGCGCGGCCGACGTCTTCAACGAGCTGCGCGAGGCGCAGGGCCGGCACGACCTGACCAACATCAAGGTCGTCTACGGCGGCTGCATGGAGGCGTGCACGTCCGGTCCGGTCGTCGCGGTCATGCCCGACGACGTCTGGTACGGCGGCGTGACCGTCGACGACTGCGACACGATCATCACCGAGCACGTCATGGCCGACCGGCCGATCGAGATGCTCAAGCTCACCGAGCCCGACTTCATCGGGCCGGACTACTGAGCGTGCGGGCCACCGCCGACCCCACCACGCCTGACATCCGCGTAGTCGATCGACCTGGCCCGATTCCTTGATCGTCTGAGCACGAGTTGATCAAGTAATCGTGCCAACTCGATCATCTTCGGCGGTAGCGGGCGCAGCCAACCTGCTGTTCCGTCGCAGAGCCAGGACTACTGGTCGGCGCCGGGCAGCAGGTCGGGCAGCGTCGCCGCGGCGACCCCGCCGTCCAGCAGCGGTTCGAAGCCGCGCAGCACGGACGGTGTGAACGTCGCTCCCTCTGCCGGCAGGCACGGCCGCGGCGCCGCCGCCGACGATACGAACAGCACCACCCGGTCGCCCACCACGGTGGCGTAGGAGACGACCCGCTCGTCGACCGTGCCGTCGGATCGGAGCAGATCGACCGAGTAGCGGACACCGGCGCGGCGCGCCACCCGGGCCGACCTGATCGGGTCAACGCGGACGGTGTAGCCCTTGCAGCCCTGCGCCCGGTCCTTGCGGAACTCGCTGATGGCGTCCTGCGCCAGCAGCCGCAGCGCGGCGGCCGGGCTGCGCCCCGCGAAGAACGAGATCGAGTCGGTCGGGAACGTCAGCAGCTCCTGCTGCCCCTGCACTCGGCCGGATCTTCTGAAGCAGCGCAGCGGCGCGCCGCCGGGGCACGGTGCGACGGACCAGCCGCCGCCGAGTACGACGGTGCGCGTGCCCGCCCAGTCGATGCCGGGGACGGCGGGCGCCGGCGGCCGCGGCGGCGGCGCCGTCGGTGTCACGGCGGGTGCCGGTGACGCGGCCGGCGCGGTCGGGGTGGGGGTCGGGCTGGGTGACGGTGCGGCGGTCGGCGTCGCTGTCGGCGTGGCTGTGCGTGCGGCCCTCGGTGTCACCGTCTCGGTCGGCGTCGCGGTCGCCGACGCGGTCGGCGTGCTGCCGGCCGTCGCGGTCGCCGTGGCGGGAGCCGTGGTCACCGGCGCCCCGGTCGGCTCGGCTGCGCCCTTGTCGCCCGAGCAGCCGGCAACCAGCAGGCACCCGGCCAGGACGGCCACGGCGGCGCGGCGGCCGCGGCCCTCAGCCACCGGACGTCAGGATGTCCGCGCCCGTGGGCGGCGTCGGGTCGAGCCGGGACTCCAGCCAGCCCTGCGGCAGGCTGACGGGGCGCGGGCCGTGGGTGTGGCCGCGCGCCAGCCGCTCGGATCCCGGCGGCAGCGCGAGCGTCGGGTCGAGGCTGCCGAGCCGGGTGTCCAGCTCGGTGCGTGACGACACCTGGGCGAGCCCGCGACGGGCCATGCCGCCGACCGGGTAGCCGGTGAGGTACCAGCCGACATGCTTGCGGAAGTCGCGCATCGCGTCCGGCTCCGCGCGGTGCTCGCACAGCAGCCGTGCATGCTCGCGCATCACGTCCATGACCTCTCCGAGCAGCGGCGGGCCGGCCGGCTCGCGCCCTTCGAACACGTCGACCAGATCGCGGAACAGCCACGGCTTGCCCAGGCAGCCGCGGCCGATGACGACGCCGTCGCAGCCGGTCTGCTCGAGCATGTCGAGCGCGTCCTGCGCGACCCAGATGTCGCCGTTGCCGAGGACCGGGATGTCGACCGACTCCTTGAGCGTGGTGATCGCCGCCCAGTCGGCGTGGCCGGCGTACATCTCCTCGGCGGTGCGCGCGTGCAGCGTGATCGCCGCCGCGCCGGCGTCCTGCGCGGCCCTTCCCGCGTCCAGGTAGGTCAGGTTGGCGTCGTCGACGCCCTTGCGCACCTTGACGGTGACCGGCACGCTCCCGGCGGCCCGTACGGCGGCCCGGACGATCCGCTCGAACAGCACGACCCGGACCGGTAGCGCTGCTCCCCCGCCGAGCCTGGTGACCTTGGGCACGGGGCAGCCCATGTTGAGGTCGACGTGCTGCACGCCGAACTCCTCGACCACCCGGGTCACCGCCGCTCCGACGACCGCCGGGTCGACGCCGTACAGCTGCAGGCTCTTGATCTCCTCGTCGGGGTGGAAGCTGACCATCCCGGCGGTCTTGGCACCGCCCTCGACCAGCCCGCGCGCCGACACCATCTCGCACACGTAGAGACCGCCGCCGAAGCGCGCACAGAGCCGTCGGTAGGCCGAGTTCGTGACGCCCGCCATGGGCGCGAGGACGACCGGCGGGTCGACCTGGATCGGGCCCAGCTTCAGTGCCATAGGTCGGTGATCCTCAGGTCCAGCTCGGTGAGCAGCCGCCGTAGGGTCGGCATGGATGTCCCCATGACGGTACCCGGGTGCCCCGCGATGTCCTCCACGAACGCCGCCGCGCGGCCGTCGACGGTGAAGCCGCCCGCGACCTCCAGCGGCTCCCCCGACGCCACGAGCGCGGCGATCTCGTCGTCGGTCGGCTCCCCGAACCGGACCACGGCCTCCGCCACCTCGGTCACGCCGCGCCCGGTCGCCCGGTCGATCAGGTGATGGCCGGTCAGCAGCACGCCGGCCCGGCCGCGCATCTCCCGCCAGTGCGCCGTGGCCAGGGCTGCGGTCCCCGGTTTGCCGCGCACCGTGCCGTCGAACCAGAGCAGCGAGTCGCAGCCGAGCACCACCGCGTCCCCCGGCAGGTCGTCGCGCGCGGACACGGCCGCGGCCTTCAGCTCAGCCAGCGTCGCGACCAGCCCCCGCGGGTCGTCCTCGACGACCGACTCCTCGTCGACGCCGCTCACGACGACGATCGGGTCGAGCCCGGCCGCACGGAGCA
>DASQMY010000146.1:0-5693 GCA_035645255.1 Mycobacteriales bacterium | reverse complement strand
AGGCGACCAGGTTCGCGACCGGCCGCAAGAACGCCATGCGCATCGAGATCAACGGCAGCGCGGGCAGCCTCGCGTTCGACTTCGAGTCGATGAACGAGCTGTCCTTCTACGACGGCTCGGACGATGCGGCGACCGCGGGCTTCCGGCGGATCCTCGTGACGGAGGCCGAGCACCCGTACATGGCGTCCTGGTGGCCGCCGGGCCACATCATCGGCTACGAGCACTCGTTCACCCACGAGGTGGTCGACCTGGTCCGGGCGATTGCCGCGGGCACCGATCCGGCTCCGTCGTTCGCCGACGGGCTGCAGGTGCAGCGGGTTCTGGCGGCCGTCGCGGACTCCGCTGCAGCGGGCAGCGGCTGGCGCGACATCACGACCTGACAGCGAGACACATCGACGACCGGTGAACGACGAGCGAGACGGAGCACTGCGCATGACTGAGGCCTACACACCCACCAAGCAGGACAAGTTCACCTTCGGGTTGTGGACCGTCGGCTGGCTGGGGGTGGATCCGTTCGGGGTCGCCACCCGCGCCCCCCTCGACCCGGTGCGCAGCGTCCACAAGCTGGCCGAGCTCGGCGCCTACGGCGTCACGTTCCACGACGACGACCTGATCCCGTTCGGCAGCGAGAGCGGCGAGCGGGAGCGGCTGATCAAGCGATTCCGGGCGGCGCTGGACGAGACCGGGATGGCCGTCCCGATGATGACGACCAACCTGTTCACGCACCCGGTGTTCAAGGACGGCGGCGTCACGTCCAACGACCGCGACGTACGCCGGTTCGCGCTCCGCAAGGTGCTGCGCAACGTCGACCTCGCCGCTGAGATGGGCGCGACGACCTACGTCTTCTGGGGTGGCCGCGAGGGCGCGGAGTCGGGCGCGGCCAAGGATGTGCAGGCAGCGCTCGACCGCTACAAGGAGTCGATGGACCTGCTCTGCCAGTACGTCATCGACCGCGGCTACGACATGCGCTTCGCGCTCGAGCCCAAGCCCAACGAGCCGCGCGGCGACATCCTGCTGCCGACGATCGGGCACGCGATCGCGTTCATCGACCGGCTCGAGCACCCGGACCTGGTCGGCCTCAACCCCGAGGTCGGGCACGAGGAGATGGCCGGACTGAACTTCCCGCACGGCGTCGCGCAGGCGCTGTGGTGCGGCAAGCTCTTCCACGTCGACCTGAACGGCCAGAACGGCCCGAAGTACGACCAGGACCTGCGCTTCGGCGCCGGCAACGTCAAGAACTCGTTCTTCCTCGTCGACCTGCTCGAGAACGGCGGGCTCGCCGGTCCGGGCGCCGCCTACGACGGGCCGCGGCACTTCGACTTCAAGCCGCCGCGGACCGAGGACGACGCCGGCATCTGGGCGTCGGCCGCGGGGTGCATGCGCAACTACCTGATCTTCAAGGAGCGGGCGGCGGCGTTCCGCGCCGACCCGCGCGTGCAGCAAGCGCTCGCCGACTCGCGCGTCGCCGAGCTCGCCGTACCCACGATGGCCGAGGGCGAGTCGCTCGACGACCTGCGGGCAGAGGAGTTCGACGTCGAGGCGGCCGCCAAGCGCGGCTTCGCCTTCGAGGCGCTCGACCAGCTCGCCATGGACCACCTGCTCGGCGCCGTCTAGCGCGTCGCCGTACCGGATCGAGAGGACCGCACCCCGATGGCTCGACCGATAACGCTGTTCACCGGCCAGTGGGCCGATCTGCCGTTCGACGAGATGTGCCGGCTCGCCTCCGAGTGGGGCTACGACGGCCTGGAGATCGCCTGCTGGGGCGACCACCTGGAGGTCGACAAGGCGCTCGACGACGACGGCTATCTCGACGCCAAGCGCGAGCTGCTCGACAAGTACGGCCTCAAGGTCTGGACGATCTCCAGCCACCTGGTGGGCCAGGCGATCTGCGACGACCCGATCGACGAGCGGCACAAGGGCATCCTGCCGGCGCGGATCTGGGGCGACGGCGAGCCGGAGGGCGTGCGGCAGCGCGCGGCCGACGACATGAAGAACACCGCGCGGGTCGCGGCGAAGCTCGGCGTCAAGACCGTCGTCGGCTTCACCGGGTCCAGCATCTGGAAGGCCGTCGCGATGTTCCCGCCGGCGCCGCAGTCGATGATCGACCAGGGCTACCAGGACTTCGCCGACCGGTGGAACCCGATCCTCGACGTCTTCGACGAGGTCGGTGTGCGGTTCGCGCACGAGGTGCACCCGAGCGAGATCGCCTACGACTACTGGACGACTGTCGCGACGCTCGAGGCGATCGGCCACCGGCCGGCGTTCGGCCTCAACTGGGACCCGAGCCACTTCGTCTGGCAGGACCTCGACCCGGTCGGCTTCCTGTGGGACTTCAAGGACCGGATCTACCACGTCGACTGCAAGGACGCGAAGCGTCAGGTCGGCAACGGCCGCAACGGCCGGATGGGGTCGCACCTGGCCTGGGCGGACCCGCGCCGCGGCTGGGACTTCGTCTCCACCGGGCACGGCGACGTGCCGTGGGAGGCGTGCTTCCGGATGCTCAACACCATCGGCTACCACGGCCCGATCTCGATCGAGTGGGAGGACGCCGGCATGGACCGGCTGGTCGGCGCGCCGGAGGCGCTCGAGTTCGTGCGGCGGCTGGCGTTCGACCCGCCGAGCGCGAGCTTTGACGCGGCGTTCTCCTCCGGCGACTGACTCGCGGTCAGGCGACGAGGTCGGCGTAGTCCGGGTGCTTGTCGATCCAGCTCTTGATGAAGGCGCAGCGGGGTACGGCGGACAGCCCGCGCCGCCGTACGTCGTCCAGTGCGCCCTTGGCAAGCCGACCGCCGAGCCCGCGCTCCTGCAGCGTCTGGTCGACCTCGGTGTGCAGGAACACGACCGCGCCGCCCTGCAGCTGGTAGGTCGCCAGGCCGATCCGGCGGTCGCCGTCACGTAGCTCGTACCGGCTCTGCTCGGGTACGTCGACCACCTGCGTCTGCTCGATGTCCATCCCGCTCCTCGTTCGCGCGCCGTCGTCCAGGACGCTTGCCCTACACCCAGAACCCGACGGACGCGCCGGTGCTTCCCGCTTGTACTGTGCGCGTCGTGGAGCGCCCCGGACCGGTCACGCTGTCGGTGTCGACGTGGCAGCAGCCGGTGCCGCCGGACCCGTCACCGGCGCGAGAAGCGGTCCTCCAGCACGTGCTGGATCGCGTGCTGCTGCTCGGGCGCCGGCGGCTGCGGATCGGGGTCGATGGCTTCACCGCCGCCGGGAAGACCAGCTTCGGCCACGAGCCGGCGGCCCGGACTGCCCGCACCGGCCGGCCGGTGCTCCGCGCCAGCCTCGACGACTTCAAGGAGCCGTGGCGGGACCGGCACCTCTACGACCGGGAGTCCGGCGAGGGCTACCACCGCAACGCCTTCGACAACGCCGCCGTACGCCGGCTGCTGCTCGAGCCGGCCGCACCGGGCGGGAGCGGGGAGGTCGCGCTCTGCAGCATCGACTCGCTGACGCAGCGGGACCACTCGTCGGTCGTCTCGGTGGCGGCTGAGGACGCCGTCCTCGTCGTGGACGGAGTCTTCGCCTTCCGGCCGGAGATCGACGACTGCTGGGACCTGCGCGTCTGGCTCGAGGTGGACGCCGACCGGTCGGTGCAGCGCGGCACGCACCGCGACGGTGGCCGGGTCGCGCGGAGGCGACGGCGCTGCACCGCGACCGCTACCTGCCGGCCGAGCGGCTCTACGTCGCGGAGGGCGACCCGCTCGGCCGGGCCGACGTGGTGATCGACAACAACGACTTCGCGGCGCCGCGGCTGCTCCGCGGCTGACGCGACCCGGCCGCTGCGGCTGACGAGGCCCGCACACCCACTTGTGTACCGCTGTGGCGCCGACACGCCGCGGGTTCTCGGCGTGTAGCTGCCCTTTCGCTACACAAGTGGACGGGCGGTTGAGCCGACCC
Organism: Mycobacteriales bacterium; assembly: GCA_035645255.1. GTDB lineage: Bacteria > Actinomycetota > Actinomycetes > BP-191 > BP-191 > DASQMY01. Next base: position 1,792 of record DASQMY010000146.1, on the reverse strand, counting down.
GCGCGCGTCGGCACCGCTGATGGGCGAGGATGTGCGCAGGTCACGCAGCGGAGGTGCGGGAGTGCAGCAGCGACGGCTCGGGCGGATCGGGCACCAGAGCTCGGTGCTCATCTACGGCGGCGCGGGGCTCGGCGAGGTGACGCAGGAGGTCGCCGACGCGTCGGTCCAGGAGGCGCTCGACGCGGGCATCAACCACTTCGACACTGCCGCCAGCTACGGCGAGTCGGAGCTGCGGCTCGGCCCGTGGATGCCGCAGATCCGCAGCCGGATCTTCCTCGCCAGCAAGACCGGCGAGCGTGACGCGGAACCGGCGTACCGGCAGATCGTGGCGTCGCTGGAGCGCCTGCAGACCGACCGGCTCGACCTGATCCAGCTGCACGCTATCGGCGATCTGGCCGAGCTCGACCGGGCCACCAGCAGCGGCGGCGCGATCGAGGCGGTGGTCCGCGCGCGGGACGAGGGGCTGGTCGACTGGATCGGCATCACCGGCCACGGTGACGCGGCGCCGGCGACGCACCTCGAAGCGCTGCGCCGATTCCCGTTCGACTCGGTGCTGACGCCGCTCAACTGGGTCCTGGCGCAGGACGCGACGTACCTCGCCGACTACGCGGCGCTGGTGGCGGAGGTACGCCGGCAGGACGCCGCGCTGATGACGATCAAGACCGTCTCGCGGCGCAACTGGCCGGCCGGGACCGAGCCGACGCACGCGACGTGGTACGAGCCGCTGGTCGAGCAGGAGCGGATCGACGCCGCGGTCGCCTGGGTGCTCTCGCACGAGGAGGTCACCGGCATCCCGACGCCCGGCGACGTGCGCCTGCTGTCCATGGTCGTCGAGGCCGAACGCCGCGCCGCCGGGACGTCCCGCGACGAGGCGGCCGCCGTGCTCGAGCGGGTGCCGGAGCTCTCGTCGCCCTTCGTCGACATCCCGATCTAGCCGGTGCCCCAGATCGCCGTGGCGGCCAGCAACCGGCTGGCCGCCGAGGCCGCCGTCCGGCTGGGGGAGAGCGGCGGCAACGCTGTCGACGCTGCGCTGGCGGCGGTCCTGGTGGCGATGGTGTGCGAGCCCGGCATCTGCGCGCCGCTCGGCGGTGCGTTCGTGACCGTGCAGCCGGCGGACGGCGCACCGCCGGTCACCGTGGACGGCAACGTCGAGATGCCCGGTCGCGGCGCGCCGGCGGAGCGGCTCGGCCGCGGGCTGCGTGCGGTCACGTCGTCGTACGGCGGCGGCGTGACGATGACCGTCGGCCACGGATCGGTGGCGACGCCCGGAGCGCTGTCCGCCGTCGAGCTCGCCCACCGCCGCTACGGTGCGGCGCCCTGGCGCGATGTGGTCGCGCCGGTGGTCGACGCCGCGGCCGCCGGGTTCCCGCTCGGCCAGGCGTCGGTCTACTACCTGTCCCTCGTCCACGAAGACGTCTTCGGCTGGCACCCGGACAGCCGCGCTGCACTGCACCATGCCGACGGCACGCTGCTCACGCTCGGCGAGACCGTGCGGATCCCGCACCTCGCCGACTCGCTGCGGCTGATCGCGGAAGACGGCGCGGCGGCGCTGCACGGTGGGCCGCTCGGCCGCGCGATCACCGACGACATCGCCGCGAACGACGGGCTGCTCGGTGCCGCCGACCTGGCGGCCTACCGGCCGGTGGTGCGGCCGGCGCTGCGCGCGGAGGTCGGCCGGTGGCAGCTGGCGACCAACCCGCCGCCGGCGATCGGCGGCCCGGTGCTGGCCGCGATGTTGGCGCTGATGGGCGACCGCCCGACCGGCGGCTGGTCCCCCGAGGACGTCGCGCAC
>DASQMY010000145.1:0-2605 GCA_035645255.1 Mycobacteriales bacterium | reverse complement strand
CTCGCGGTGCTGCTGTTCCGGCCGCTGGCCGCGGCCCGCCGTCCGCACACCGAGGACGACTGGGCGCACGCGTCCCGGCTGGTGCACACCTACGGCTGGGACACCCTCGCGTACTTCGCCCTGCGCGACGACAAGACGTTCTTCTTCTCCCGGGACGGCGAGGCCTTCCTCGCCTACACCTACCTCGGCGGCTACGCGCTGGTCTCCGGCGACCCGATCGGGTCCCGCGAGTCCGTTCCGCGCGTGCTCGACGAGTTCCTCGCGATGTGCGACGAGCGGGCCTGGACGCCGGCCCTGCTGGCCGCGCGCGAGGCGAGCATGCCGCTGTACTCCTCGCGCGGGTTCCGCGCGTTCTACCTCGGCGACGAGGCGGTCATCGACTGCCGCCGGTTCACCCTCGAGGGTCCGGGCCGCAAGGGGCTGCGCGCCGCCGTCCGGCGGGTCGGGCGGACCCACCGCTTCCGGCTCGTCGCCGAGACCGACGCCCCGCCGGCGCTGGTCGACCAGCTCAACGCGATCAGCGCCCGCTGGCGCGGCAAGCACCCCGAGCGCGGCTTCACGATGTCGCTGTCCCAGGACGTGCGCGGCGCCGGCGCCGACCCCGGCTTCCTGCTCTGCGTCGCGGAGGACGCCGAGGGCCGGGCCGGCGGCTTCCTGCGGCTGGTGCCCGCCTACGGGCCGTCGTTCGGCTACACGCTGGACCTGATGCGGCACGACCCGGACGCGCCGAACGGCATGACCGAGTTCCTCATCGCCTCCACCGCGACCGCGCTGGGCGCCCGCGGCGTGGCCCGGCTGTCGATGAACTTCGCGATGTGGGGCCGGCTGTTCGCCGACGACGTGCCGTTCACGCCCGCCCAGCGCGCGGCCCGGTGGGCGGTCGGCGTGCTGAACCCGTTCTTCCAGATCGAGTCGCTGCACGACTTCAACGCCAAGTTCGACCCGGAGTGGCTGCCCCGCGTCCTGGCCTACCGGCACCGCGCGGACCTGCCGCGGGTGGGGCTGCGCTACGCCGGTGCCGAGGGCTTCCTGGCGCTGCCCGGGCTCGGCGAGCTGCTCGTCCCCAAGGCCGTCGGCGGCGTGCCCTCGCCGTCGGCGCCGCAGCAGCGGCTCGCGGCGTGAGCCGGGTGGACCTCGCGTGACCCGACCGGGCGCTCCGGCTCGCCTGGGCGTCCTGTCGTTGGCCATGGTCAACATCGCGTCGATCGTCAGCGCCCGGAACCTGCCGGTCATGGCGGAGTACGGCTGGTCGATGCTCGTGCTGTTCGCCCTGTCGATCGGCGTCTTCCTGGTCCCGGTGTCGATGGCCGCGGCCGAGCTGGGCACCGCCTGGCCGAAGGAGGGCGGCGTCTACGCCTGGGTCAAGGAGGCCTTCGGCGGGCGCACCGGCGCGCTCGCGGTGTGGTGCGACTACGCCGAGAACGTCGCCTGGTTCCCCACCGTGCTGTCGTTCATCGCCGCCTCGCTGGCCTACGCCTTCGACCCGGCCCTGGCGGACGACCGGTTCTTCCTCATCACGGTCATGCTCGTCGTCTTCTGGGGCACCACGGCCGCCGCGCTGGGCGGGGTGCGGACGTCGTCGGTGATCGGCGCGGTCGGCACGGTCGCGGGCTCCATCCTGCCCGCCGTCCTCGTCGTCGCCCTCGGCGCGGCGTTCCTGCTGCGCGGCGACCGCTCGGAGATCCCGTTCTCCGCCGGCGCACTGGTCCCCGACGTCTCGCTCGGCAACATGGCCTTCCTCGGCGGGGTCATCCTGCTGTTCACCGGCATGGAGATGGCCGGTTTCCACGCCCGGGAGACCGCCGACCCCGGCCGCACGGTGCCGCGGGCGATCGCGCTGGCCGTCGCCGTCACGGTCGCCTTCTCCGTGCTCGGCTCGCTGTTCATGGCGTTCGTCGTGCCGCAGCGGGAGATCAGCCTGGTGTCCGGGACGATGGAGCTGTTCGCCGGCGTGCTGGACCGGCTGCAGATCGGCTGGCTGCTCGTCCCGCTGGCCGTCGTCGTCGCGCTGGGCGGCGTCGCGCACCTGACCCCGTGGGTGCTGGGGCCGGCGAAGGGCGTCGGCGCGGTCGCCCGCGAGGGCCTGGCCCCGGCGCGGCTGGGGCGGGTCAACGGCAACGACGTCCCGGTGGCGCTGCTGGTCGTGCAGGCCGTCGCCGGCTCGGTGTTCGCGCTGCTGTTCGCGCTGGTGCCCAGCGTCAGCACCTCGTACTGGATGCTCTCGGCGGTCACCGCGCAGGTGATCGTGGTGATGTACGCGCTGGTGTTCGCCTCGGTCATCCGGTTGCGGCACACCCAGCCCGACGTCCCCCGCCCCTACCGCATCCCCGGCGGGCTGCCCGGCGTGTGGCTCGTCGGCGGGGTCGGCATGGCCGGCTGCGTCGTCTCCTTCCTGCTCGGTTTCGTCCCGCCGACCCAGCTGCAGACCGGCAACCCGGTCGTCTACGTGCTCCTGCTGGCGCTGGCCACGGTGGTGCTGTCGCTGCCGCCGTTCGTCTTCGCCCTGCTGCAGCGCCGACGCCGCCCCGCGCCGGCCACGACGGGGTGAGGGCGCTCGACCGGGTGGCAGGGTGCTCCCATGCTGCCGTCGACGATCGCGACCACG
>DASQMY010000144.1:0-10959 GCA_035645255.1 Mycobacteriales bacterium | reverse complement strand
CACGGTCTGCGGGACGATGTCCACGCCGCCCTCGAGGATCTGGACATCGAGTCCCTGCTCGGTGTAGAAGCCCTGGTCGACAGCGGCGAAGTAGCCGGCGAACTGCGCCTGGGTGAACCACTGCAGCTGCAGCTTGACCTTTTTGACCTCACCGGCCGGGGCCGTCGGGCTGGCCGCGGCAGTGGCGGACGGGGACCCTGATGCAGTGGGGCTGGCCGTGTCGCCCGCTGTGGGGCTCGCGGCCGGCGTCGAGGCAGCGGGGCTCGTGGCCGCGGCGGTGGTCGGGGCGGTCGTCGTACCCGCGTTGTCGTCGTCGTCGCCACCACCACACGCGGCGACCACGAACAGCAGCGTGGCACCGACCGCCGTACGGCGGAGGATCGAGTTCCTCATTCTCTACAGCCTTTCCGTTGGGTGGTGCGGCGGGTCTAGTGGCTGCCGTGCGCGCGCCATGGCATGGCGACCCGCTCGAGCAGCAGGGCGGTGACGTAGAAGGCGAGGCCGAGGGCGCACGAGGCGATGACGTAGGCCCAGGCCCTCGGGTACGCCGTGTTGGCGGCGGCCGACGTGATGCGCGTGCCGAGCCCGGTCTGTAGCCCGCCGAAGTACTCGGACACGACCGCCGCGATGACGGCGAGCGACGAGGCGAGCCGCAGCCCGGTGAAGACGAACGGGAGCGCGCCGGGCAGGCGGACGGTCCGGGTGAACTGCCAAGGCGTCGCGGCGTAGCTGTCGAGCAGCTCGCGGTGCACCGGGTCGACCGTGCGCAGCCCGCGGACCGTGTTGACGAAGACCGGGAAGAAGACGACGACGGTCACGACCAGCCGGCGCGGCACGACGCTGGTCGACGAGAACATCGTGTTGAAGACCGGTGCCAGCGCGATGATCGGCATCGCGTTGGCGGCTGCCGCGAGCGGGGTCAGCAGCTCGTCGGCGATGCGCGACCGCGCCGACAGGATCCCGGTGGCGATCGCGAGGATGCTCCCCGCGAGCAGCCCGACCAGTGCGTTGGCGCCGCTCACCTTGGCCGAGTCGACGATGCCGGACCAGTTGAGCCGGAGCTGCTCCCAGATCGCCGTCGGCTTCGGCAGCACGTAGGGCTTGATGTCACGCAGCTCGACGAACGCCTGCCACAGCAGCACGAACGCGACGCCGACGACGAGCGGCGCGACCAGCCGGGAGACCTCGCGCCGCGGCCGGCGCGCCGCGGGCGACGGCGCAGCCGCCGCGACGGCCGTCATCGCACCTCCACCGCGCGCAGCGTGCCGTCGACCTGCTCGCCGCGCAGTGCCTCGCGCACCTCGGTGATCTTGGTGAAGAACGCCGTCGCCTCGCGCGTGTCGTCGTCGCGGTCGCCGAGCGCGACGTCGACGACGTGGCTGATCCGGCCGGGGCGAGCCGACATGACGACGACGCGGTCGGACAGGTAGACCGCCTCCGGGATCGAGTGGGTCACGAAGATCACCGTCGTGCTGGTCTCGGCGCAGATGCGGACCAGCTCGGCCTGCATCCGCTCGCGGGTCATCTCGTCGAGTGCGCCGAACGGCTCGTCCATCAGCAGCAGCGCGGGCTTGGCGGCGAGCGCGCGGGCGATCGCGACCCGCTGCTGCATTCCGCCGGACAGCTGCGACGGCCGGTGACCGGCGAACTCCTCGAGCCCGACGAGCGCGAGCAGCTCGCGGGAGCGGTCGGCGCGCTCGCGCTTCGGCATGCCGTGCAGCTCGAGCGGGAGCTCGACGTTGCGCGCGACGGTGCGCCACTCGAGCAGCCCGGCCGACTGGAACGCGATCCCGTAGTCCTGGTCGACCCGGGCGGCGTGCGCGGTCTTGCCGTTGACCCGGACCTCGCCCGCCGTCGGCTCGACCAGGTCGGCGACCAGGCGCAGCAGAGTGCTCTTGCCGCATCCCGACGGCCCGATCAGCGAGACGAACTCGCCCGCCCGGACGACCAGGTCGATGCCGTCGAGCGCGCGCACGTCGCCGGCCTGCCCAGTCGTGAAGACCTTGCTCACGCCGGTGATCTCGACTGCCGGCGCGGTCACGCTGCCACTCTCCTCGGCCGGTGCGGTCGCAGCGCCACGTCCACCAGCGTCACGATCGCGGCGGTCGCCAGCCCGAGCAGCGCGGCTCCGATGATCGCCGTGTAGACCTTCGCCGGGTCGCCGGTCGCCTGCTGGGAGTACTGGATGATCAGGCGGCCGATGCCACCGCGCGTGCCGGTGGAGATCTCCGCGACGATCGCGCCGACGACGGACGACGCCGCGGCCAGCCGGAGGGCCGGGATGAGGAACGGGATGGCCGCCGGGAGGCGCAGCCGCCACAGCGTCTGCGACCACGAGGCGGCGTAGCTGCGCAGCAGCTCCACCGAGGCCGGGGACGGCGACTGCAGGCCGCGCAGCGCGCCGATCGCGACCGGGAAGAACGCCAGGTAGGCGGCGATGACCGACACGGACATCCACGGCTGCCAGGTGATCGACCCGATGTGCAGCTGGCCGCCCCAGCCGACCACTAGCGGAGCCAGAGCCACCAGCGGGACGGTCTGGCTCAGCACGACGAACGGCAGCAGCCCGCGCTCGGCGAGCCGGAACCGCTGCATCACCATCGCCAGCAGCAGACCCACCAGCACGCCCAGCACGCAGCCGGCGATCGCCAGGCGGAACGTGAACCACGCGCTCCGGGCGACGGTCGCGCCGACGGTCGTGGCACCCGGGAGCGCGGACTCCTTGTCACCGAAGCGCGTGATGATGTCGCTCACGTGCGGCATGGAGGTGTCGCTGGCGCGGGGGAGCACCCGCATGCCGAGGATCTTGCTGCCGTCCTCGGACCCGACCGCCTTGTAGGCCTCCCAGGCCAGACAGGCCAGGCCGAAGGCGAGCACCAGCATCGCTGTACGGCGGACGCGGACGTCCCAGCGGCCGGCGCGCGTGGTCCCGACCGGCTGCGCCGTCGCGGCGACCGTCTCGAGTGCCGCGTCGGTCACCCGCACCTCCCGCCAGGGCTCGGTGGCACGCCGCCGCGCGACTGCACGGACTGCGTACCGATGGCCGCAACGTACTGACGGGAACAGTCGCTGCACAATAGGCCGGTTGTTACTGAACATGCGGCTGTACCACTTCGTTACAACCGGCGATGCGGCGCGAGGATCACGCCGGTCCGTCGGCGTGCTGGCCTCCTGCAGTGTGGCTCGGACGGGCCGGGGTAGGGCGGTCGAGCAGGCCAGCACGGCGCGGACCCCACGACGACTTGGACGTACTCGGTGAACGACGTCGAGCTAGGGCTCTTTCGTGACTACGTCGACGACAGCGGCCCCCAGCTCCAGCGGACTGCCTACCTCCTCACCGACAGCTGGGACGACGCGGAGCTCCTGGTCCGGAGGGCGCTGGCGCGCACCTATCTGCGGTGGCGCACGGTCAACGGAGCTGATGCGCACCAGCACACGATGCGAGCGCTCGTCCGCGCGTACGTCGGCGGTCGCTGGCGACCGCGGCGGCCGCTTCGTCGGCGCCGCTCGGGTCGCGGTGACGTCTGGGGGGCAGTGCAGGGGCTCCCGCGCCTCGAGCGCGCCGCACTCGTCCTGCGGTGCTTCAACAACCGGTCGATGGTCGATGTCGCCCGGCTGCTGGGCCGGTCGTCAGCGCGCGCGGAGGAGGCACTGACCCGCGCGGCAGAGACGCTGACGCGATCGTTGGCCGGACACACCCGGGTCAAGGGCCTGCCGCTCAGCGCCGTGCTCGCCGCGGAGATGGCGACCCGGGTGGCGAACGGGCCTGTTCTGGATCGGCACGAGACCTTCATGGTTGTTGATCGCCGAGCGCGCCTGACGTCGTTCGGCCGGCTCCTGATCGGGGTGGCAGCTGCAGCGGCCGCGGTCGCGCCCACCGCTGGCTCGACCGCGGCGCGGACCGGGACCGCGATCCCGAGCTCGCCACGGGCAACGCGGGACTCGGCCGCCGGTAGCCCGAGCGGCATGCCGAGCTCCGCCGCCTCCGCCACTTCGGTCGCCACGCCGACCGGGGCGCTGGACGTGCCGGTCGTGCTCGGTCGGCGGGTCGTCGAGCCGCGCAAAGGGTCGCTCCGGACCGTGGTGACGATCCCCTCGGGCGCCGGCGCCGGCTCTACCGCACTCTCGGCGGGAGGCGCCTATGTGATCCGCACCGGTCCGCCCGGGGGTGCGGGCGAGCTGACGCTCGTCTCGGGTGAGCGCACCCGGCGACTGTCGACCCGGGCCGGCTCGGCGGCGGTCAACGCAACCGGCACCCGGGTCGCCTACGTCGAGCTCGACGACGACGGCGACGCTCGGCGACTGCTGCTGCTCGCCTTGCCGGGCGGCGAGCCGATGCAGGCGCTCGCCGCCCCTCTCGACGAGATCGAGGTCAAGGGGTTCATCGGCGACGCGATTCTCTTCGATGCGCGGTCCAAGGCCGGCGACCCGGTAGCGAGGCGGTGGAATCCCGTCGCCAACAACGTGACTGACCTCGGCGGCCGATACTCCGCCGTCCTCGCCGTCCACGCCGGGAAGAAGCTCGCCCTGCTGGCGGATACGGACGCCAGCTGCACGACGTCGGCGTTCATCGAGTTCGGCGTCGTGTACCCGCGCGGTCGCAGCTGTGCCGGAGGGGTCACCGCCGGCGCCTTCGCCCCCGACGCGGAGCGCGTCGCGCTGGTGCTCGGCGACTCGTCCCGGGTGGTGATCACGCGCGTCCGTGAACGGCTGCCCACCGTCGTGTCGTTCACGATCGGTCGCGACGTTCGGCAGCTCGCCTGGGAGTCCGACAGCGCTCTGGCGGTGGTCAGCGGTGCGGGGGCCACGACCGAGGTGCTGCGGTGCAGCATCAAGACGGAGTCGTGCACCTCGGTGTGGACACCGCAGGCGGCGGTCGAGCTCGTCCGCTGACGGTCCTGCCCGCACACCGCACTGTCCCATCGCGAACACTCCGGACAACGCGGCTGTTGTACCCGAACATATGTACGGGCCCCGGTGATCCTTGTACGGTGCGCGGACGTCCGGGAGGGGGTTTCGGTGGTCACCGACCTCGTCGACCGCATCGAGGACCGCAGTCCGCGGGGCATCGCGGCGGCGGTCAGCAGGCTGATCAGCAGCGGCGCGCTCACCCCGGGCAGCCGGCTGCCGACGGTCCGCGAGCTCGCCGCCCGGTTGGGCACGAGCCCGACCACGGTGCACGAGGCGTGGCGGATGCTGTCGCGGGTCGGCGCGGTCGAGTCGCGCGGCCGGCTCGGCACGTTCGTGCTCAACGTCCCGCGCCCGCACGGGCCGCGGCGCTACCGGCGGATGTACGACGGACCCGGCAACTTCCGCCTCGACCTGAGCACCGGTACCCCGGACCCGCGGCTGCTGCCTGACCTCGGCCCGGTGCTGGCGCGGGTCTCCCGACGGGTCGTCACGACGAGCTACCTGGACGACCCGGTGGTCCCCGAGCTGGACGAGCAGCTGCGGCTGAGCTGGCCGTTCCCGCCGGAGGCGATGACCGTGGTGGACGGCGCGCTGGACGCGCTGGACCGGATCGCGTCGGTGACGCTTCGGCTGGGGGACCGGGTGCTGGTGGAGGCGTCGACGTTCCCGCCGCTGCTCGACCTGCTCGAGCAGATCGGCGCCGAGCCGATCGGCCTGGCTATCGACGAGAGCGGCATCGTGCCCGCGGCGCTGCAGGAGGCGCTGGCGCGCGAGCCGGTGGCGCTGATCCTGCAGCCGCGCGCGCACAACCCGACCGGCGTACGGACGACCGCGCCGCGCGTCCGCAAGCTGGCGGCCGTCCTGCGCGGCACCGACGTGCTGGTCATCGAGGACGACCACTCCGGCGACATCGCCTCCGGTGCGGACGTCAGCCTAGGCAAGCACCTGCCGGGGCAGACGGTGCACATCCGCAGCTTCTCCAAGTCGCACGGCCCCGACCTTCGGCTGGCTGCGGTCGGCGGCGCAGGTGCGGTCGTCTCCCCCGTTGCGGACCGCCGGCTGCTCGGTCCGGGCTGGTCGAGCCGGCTGCTGCAGTCGGTGCTCGTCGAGCTGCTGCGCGACCCGGCCAGCGTCGCGGCGGTGCACGAGGCGCGCGCGACCTACGCCGTACGGCGGGCCGCGCTGACCTCGTGCCTGGCCGAGCTCGGCGTCGCCTACTCCGGCACCGACGGGATCAACCTCTGGGTGGCCGTCCCGGACGAGCAGACGGCGCTGCTGTCCCTTGCCGCGCAAGGGATCGGGGTCGCGGCGGGCACGCCGTTCGTGGTGTCGCCCGGGGTGGCCGACCACGTCCGGGTGACGATCGCGTCGCTGGCGGACGGTCACGGCGAGATCGCCGAGCACCTGGCGGCCGCCGCCCAGGCACCGGCCGGCCGGGCGCGGTGGAGCCGGCACCGCTGAGTTCTGTACCAGTGACAATCACGCTCTTGTCGGTATTTGTATCGACGCCGTACGGTGGCGACGACCAGGGAGGTGCGCGCATGACGGAGTCCGTACCGAGCAAGGCAGCCGAGGTGCTGGCCGACGACCGCAAGCACGTCTTCCACTCGTGGTCGGCCCAGGGGTCGCTGTCGCCGACGGCGGTCGCCGGGGCCGAGGGTTCGTGGTTCTGGGACTACGACGGCAACCGCTACCTCGACTTCTCGTCGCAGCTCGTCAACGTCAACATCGGCCACCAGCACCCGGCGATCGTGGCAGCGATCAAGGAGCAGGCCGACGTGCTCTGCACCGTGGCGCCCATCCACGCCAACGACAAGCGCGGCCAGGCGGCGCGGCTGATCGCCGAGCGCGCTCCGGGCGACCTCGACAAGGTCTTCTTCACGAACGGCGGCACGGAGGGCAACGAGAACGCGATCCGCATGGCCCGCATCTTCACGGGTCGGCACAAGGTGCTCGCCGCTCACCGGTCCTACCACGGCGCCACCGGGGGCTCGATCATCCTGACCGGTGACCCGCGCCGGTGGGCCTCGGAGCCCGGCATGCCCGGTGTCGTGCGCTACTTCGGGCCTTACCTCTACCGGTCGTCGTTCCACGCCACCACCGAGGCCGAGGAGTGCGAGCGCGCGCTCGCGCACCTCGAGGAGCTGGTGATGTTCGAGGGCGCGCACACGATCGCGGCGATCATCCTCGAGCCGGTCGTGGGCACCAATGGCATCCTCGTCCCGCCCGACGGTTACCTGGCCGGCGTACGCGAGCTGTGCGACCGGCACGGGATCGTGATGATCGCCGACGAGGTCATGTCCGGGTTCGGCCGCTGCGGCGAGTGGTTCGCAGTCGACCGGTGGGGCGTCACGCCCGACCTGATCGTCTTCGCCAAGGGCGTCAACTCCGGCTACATCCCGCTCGGCGGCGTCGTCATCTCCGCGCCGATCGCGGCCGCCTTCGACGAGCGCCCGTACCCTGGCGGGCTCACCTACTCGGGGCATCCGCTCGCCTGCGCCAGCGCGGTCGCGTCGATCGAGGCGTTCGAGAAGGAAGGGATCATCGAGCACGCCAGGTCGCTCGGCGAGGACGTGATCGGCCCGGAGCTGCAGGCGCTCGCCGCGCGGCACCCGTCGGTCGGCGAGGCGCGCGGCCTCGGCGTCTTCTGGGCGCTCGAGCTGGTGCGCAACCCGGACACGCACGAGCCGCTCGTCCCCTACAACGCCTCAGGGCCGGCGGCGGCGCCGATGGTCGAGGTGGCGAAGGCCTGCAAGCAGCGGGGGCTGTGGCCGTTCGTGCACTTCAACCGCGTGCACGTCGTACCCCCGATCACGATCACGGCCGACGAGGTGCGGCAGGGCATCGCGATCCTCGACGAGGCGCTCGAGGTGGCGGACAAGCACGTCACCTGAGCGGTGACTCGCGGCGTACTCCTCGCCCTGTGTGCGCGCTCCCGCAACGGGTAGGGCAACGCTGACCCCTGACGAAGGAGCGCATCATGGCGTCTGTCGCCCGTGTCACCGAGATCAGCTGCATCTCCGAGACCAGCTTCGAGGACGCGGTCCAGGTCGGCATCCAGCGCGCGTCGGAGACGCTGCGCGGACTCAAGTCGGCATGGATCAAGGAGCAGGAGGTGCAGATCGGCGACAACGGCTCGATCACCGGCTACAAGGTCAACCTGCTCGTCACGTTCGTCCTCGAGTAACGGCGCGCCCGCGGCTAAGGCCGGCTGAACGTCCTGATGCGCCGGCCTGCCGCGGAGTCCTCGATGAGGGTGGCGAGGCGCCGGTCGCGTGTCTCGGGCCGCTTCGCGGTCGTGATCCAGTGCACGACCGCCTTCCGGTACGACGGCGCCTGCTTCTCCCAGAACGCCCAGGCAGCCGGATCGGCCCGGAGCGCGGTCAGCTGCTGCGCATCGAGCTCGCCGGGGTCCTTCGCGTCGTAGGAGTAGACCGCGCTGTTGTCAGCGGTCCGCGCCTCGAACGCGCGTAGGCCCGCCTCGGTCATCCGGCCCTCGGCAGCCAGCTCCGGCACGCGGGCGGTGTTGACCGCGCTCCACGTGCTGCGCGCCTTCCGCGGCGTGAACCTGATGCAGTAGCTCTCGTCGTCGATGCGCCGCCGCACCCCGTCGATCCACCCGAAGCACAGCGCCTCGTCCACCGACTGCGGCCAGGTCAGCGTCGGCTTGTCGACGCCCTTCCTGTAGTAGCCGACGAGCAGCTCGCGCTCGGACTCGTGGTGCTGCTGGAGCCAAGCGCGCAGCTCCGCCGGGCCCGCGAAGAACACGGGGCGCAGGTCTGCCGGAGTGGCCATGCGCGAGATCCTAGGCTGGCTGCCCGGCGGCGCGTCGGGTCACGACCCGGGAGGTCTTTATGGGCACAGCAGTCGACCGCGGACGCCTGGCCGCCTTGTTGCAGCGCGAGCGCGCCCGGTACGCCGAGACGCACACCGCGTCCCGCGCCGCGTTCGACACCGGCCAGCCGCACCTGCTCGGTGGCGTGCCGATGACGTGGATGGCGAAGTGGGCCGGCGGCTTCCCGCTCTACTTCACCGAGGCGCGCGGCAACCGGATCACCGACGCCGACGGCCACAGCTACGTCGACTTCTGCCTCGGCGACACAGGAGCGATGGCCGGCCACTCCCCCGCGCCTACCGTGGCTGCGGTCCAACGCCGGATCGGGGAGCTGGGCGGCGTGACGACGATGCTGCCGACCGAGGACGGGGCATGGGTCGGCGCGGAGCTCGCCCGCCGGTTCGGCCTTCCCCAGTGGAGCTTCACGCTGACGGCGACGGACGCCAACCGCTGGGCGCTGCGGCTGGCGCGGCAGGTGACCGGCCGCCCCCGGGTGCTCGTGTTCAGCTACTGCTACCACGGCAGCGTCGACGAGACGCTCGTCGTGCTCGAGGGCGGTCAGCCGAGGTCCCGCGGCGGCAACGTGGGCCCTGCGGTCGACCCTTGCGTGACGACCCGCGTGGTCGAGTTCAACGACCTTGCTGCTCTCGAGCGGGAGCTCGCGCACGGCGACGTGGCCGCCGTGCTGGCCGAGCCCGCGCTGACCAACATCGGCATCGTCCTGCCTGAGCCCGGCTTTCACGACGCGCTGCGCTCACTGACGCGGGACAGCGGCACGCTGCTCGTCATCGACGAGACGCACACGCTCAGCGCCGGGCCGGGCGGCTGCACGCAGCTGTGGGGACTCGACCCCGACGTCCTCACGGTAGGCAAGGCGATCGGCGGCGGGATCCCGTGCGGTGCCTACGGCCTGTCGGCGTCGCTGGTCGACCGCATCACTGCCGATCGCGACGCCGACCTCGTCGACGTCGGCGGGGTGGGTGGCACGCTGGCCGGCAACGCGCTGTCGACGGCCGCGATGCGCGCGACGCTGGCGTCGGTGCTGAACTCGGCGTCGTTCGACCAGATGCTCCGGCTGGCCACCCGGTACACCGCAGGCGTGCAGCAGGTCATCGACCGGCACTCCCTGCCGTGGAGCGTCGTGCAGCTCGGTGCTCGCGCGGAGTACCGGTTCGCCGCGCTCCCGCCGCGCAACGGCGGCGAGTCCGCGGCGGCCGCGGACGACGAGCTCGACGACTATCTGCACTTTGCGCTGCTCAATCGCGGGTTTCTGCTGACGCCGTTCCACAACATGGCGCTGATGTGCCCGGCCACCACGGCCGACGACGTCGACCGACACACTGCGGCATTCGCCGAAGCAGTGGGTGAGCTCGTCACGGCGTGACGACGGCTGTCCACGCCGGCCTCGCCTGTGGACAGGCTCGGCAAGGTCGGTCGCATCCGCGGCAGGCTGCGGCGCATGCGAATCGAGGTCACTCCGGAACGCCTTGAGTCGGCGGGGGAATCGCTGGCGCGGGTAGCCGATCGGCTGCAGCGCGACCGCTTGTCCATGACCCGGCACAGCCAGGTCTACTCCGACGGGCTGGCGCCCAGGGTCCGGCTGGAGCTGCGGCAGGTCGAGCACGACTTCGCCCGCGCGCTGGACCGGATCACCGCCGGCTACGACGAGCTGTCCCGCGCGCTGCACCGCGTCGCGTCGCTCTACCGTACGGTCGACGCGAAGGTCGTCCCGTGAACGACCCGGGCGGGCTCCCCGCAACCGGCATCTGCGAGACCGTCGACACCGCTGCTTGCGACGGCGACGTCGAGAGCATTCGGGCGATGGCGGCAACGTTCCGCCGTACCGCGCTGTGCGCGCGGCGGGAGGCCGTGTTCGCGCGCCAAGCACTCGTCGGGCTCGACTCCGCGTGGAAAGGCCGGGCGGCGACGACCTGCGCCGTTGCGCCGTGGTCCAGCCTGGTGGCGCAGACCGACCGCGCCGGAGCCGGCCTCGACGAGCTGGCGCGGGCGCTCGACCGGTACGCCGAGGAGCTGGAGGACGCGCAGCGCAGGCAGCGCTGGTCGTGGCAACGGATCGCTGCGGTCGGGCTCACCGTGACGGTCATCGCGGGTGCGGTCGTCGTGACCGGCGGCGCGGCCGTGGTGACCGCGGCGGCCGCGGCCCAGGCCGCGACCGCCATCGCCACCGCTTCGGCGGCCGCCGCCACCGCGGG
>DASQMY010000143.1:0-33831 GCA_035645255.1 Mycobacteriales bacterium | reverse complement strand
CTCACCGTGCCACGGATCTCGCCGGTTGTCAGCGCGGGTGAGCAGTTGCCTTGTTGGACGTCGCAGAGTCCCCATTGGTTGCCTCGCCGCGGACGGTGCAAGGATGGTCGACACCCGAGCACCCCACCTGGAGGCCCCATGCCAGACCGGCTGAACGACGAGGACATCACGACGACGCCGAACGGCGGCGGCCTCCAGGCCGGCGCCGACCCGGACTCGACTGACGGCGGCGGCGCCGGCGGCGGCAGCGGCGGCGACGCCGACGGCAAGGACTCTGGCGGCGGCGACAGCGACGCGCCCGACGGCGGCAGCGCCGGCGACGGTGACAGCTCGACGGACGCCGACTGACCGTGCCGACCGGCGGACCGGCCGGCGACGACGGGCCGACGCCCGCTGTCGCCGGCCGCGCCGACCGCGAACGCGGCCGGGCGGCGCTCGAGCGGCTGGTCGGCGACGTCGAGGTGTTCCTGGACGACGTGTGGGCCCGCCGGCCGCTGCTGACGCCGGGCGCCGATCCGGGCCAGGTCCGCGCGCTGCTGTCCGTCGCGGCGGTCGACGCGCTGCTCGCCGAGCGGGGCCAGCGCACGCCGACGGTCCGGCTGGTCCGCTCCGGCGAGACGCTGCCGCCCGAGCGCTACACGACGTCGGCGCGGATCGGCAGCCGGCAGCTCTCGGACCTGCTCGACGCGGGGCGGATCCAGGCGGAGTACGCCGCCGGCGCGACCGTCTCGCTGCAGGGCCTGCACCGCTACTGGCCGCCGCTCACCGACCTCTGCCGGTCGCTCGAGGCGCTCCTGAGCCACCCGTTCCAGGCCAACGCCTACCTCAGCCCACCCGGCGCGCAGGGGCTCCGGGTGCACCACGACACCCACGACGTATTCGTCGTACAGATCGAGGGCAGCAAGCACTTCGACGTCTACGAGCCGGTCATCGAGCTGCCGGTCAACGGACAGCACTGGTCGGCCGACGAGCCGCCGGGCAAGCCGGTCCTGAGCGCGGACCTGGGTCCGGGAGACTGCCTCTACATGCCGCGCGGCTGGCGGCACCGCGCGTACACGACGGACTCACCGTCGCTGCACCTCACGGTCGGGCTCCTCGCGCACACCTGGCTGGCGCTGCCCGCCGTGCTGTCCGACCTGATCGCCGGCGACGTCGAGTTCCGCCGGCCGCTGCCCGCCGGCTTCGCCCACGACCCGGACGACTTCACCGGCGAGGTGGCCGCCCGGCTCAAGCAGCTGGCCGCCTGGGTGTCCGACGTCGACCCGGAGCTGGTGGCCGACCGGCTGCTGCGGCGTTCGGTGACCGGCCGGCCGACCGTCGCCGCGGGCGGGCTGACCCGCCTCGTCGACCGCTCCGTTGTCACCGCACAGACCTCGGTACGGCGACGGCCCGGCACGCCGTGCCTGCTCCGGGAGGACAGCGGCCGGGTCGACCTCGTGCTCCCGGACCGGACGGTGTCGCTCCCGTCGGTAGCCCGCACTGCGGTCCGCGCGCTGGTCGAGCGCGACGGGCACACCGCCGACTCGCTGCCCGGGTCGCTGGACGCCGCCGGCCGGCTCGTCCTCATCCGCCGGCTGGTGACCGAAGGGCTGCTCGAGCCGGCATGACCAACCAGCAGCGGCCGGCCCGCGAGGTCACCCTCGAACGTGCCTGCTCCCACGTCTCGGCTGCCCGTGGCGAGGCGCTCCCCGGCACCGCATCGACCGTCCGCGACTGGGTGCTGGTCGAGCAGCCGGGCGCCTGGGGCCAGGAAGCGGTCGTGCAGAGCGACCTCCCGTCGGCCGTTGCGCGGGAGCTGCAGTGGCGGGCGGACGCCGCGTCCGCCCGCCTGCTCCTGATCCGCCGGCCCGGCCGCGACCGAGGCGCGCCGGCCCGGTCGGCGTTCGTCATCCACTCCGGGCCGGACGAGACCTGGCAGCGCCGGGTGACGTTCCGCGACCCCGCGGAGCTGCTCGACCTGGACCTGGCCGCAGTCCGCCGGCACGGCGACGACGTGGGGCACCCGCTCTACGCGGTCTGCACCAACGGCAAGCACGACCTGTGCTGCGCGGTGGCGGGGCTGCCGCTCGCCCGGTCGCTCGCCGGCCTGGCCGACGTCTGGGAGTGCTCGCACGTCGGCGGCGACCGGTTCGCGGCCAACCTGGTCTGCTTCCCCGAGGGCCTCTACTACGGCCGGGTGACGCCCGCGGCCGGCCGGCAGATCCTGCGCGATCATCAGCGGGGACAGCTCGTGCTCGACCACTTCCGTGGCCGGGCCGGCCAGTCGTTCGCTGCGCAGGCGGCCGAGTCGTTCCTGCGGCGCGAGCACGCGGTCACCGGACTGACCGACGTCCTCCTGCACGGCCACGAGCCGCTGGACGGCGGTGCGCAGCGCTTCCGGTTCCGCGTCCACCTGGGCGGGCCGGTCGGGCTGACCGAGATGTCCGTCGACGTGTCCGTCGACCGGGCCGCACCGGCACGCCGGCTCACCTGCCGCGGTGAGGCCACCAACCCGCCGGCCTACCGCACCGCATGGGCGACGGCGTGACGACGGGGGGAGGCAGGTGACCGACGCGGTGGTCATCGGCGCGGGCCCCAACGGGCTCGTCGCGGCCAACCTGCTCGCCGACGCCGGCTGGCGGGTGGTGTGCCTCGAGGCCAACGACTCCCCCGGCGGCGCCGTGCGCTCGGCCGAGGTGACCGCGCCCGGGTTCGTGTCGGACCTGTTCAGCGCGTTCTACCCGCTGGCGTTCGACTCGCCCGCGCTGCAGCCGCTCCGGCTGCACGACCACGGGCTGCGGTGGAGCCACGCGCCGGTGGTCCTCGCCCACCCGGCCGCGGACGACGGCGCGTGCGCCGTGCTCTCGCGCGACCTCGACGAGACGGCCGCGTCGCTCGACCGGTTCCGGCCCGGGGACGGTGACGCGTGGCGGCGGCTCTACGGCATGTGGTCCGAGCTCGGCGGCGACTTCGTCGGGGCGATGTTCGGGCCGTTCCCGCCCGCGCGGTCGGCGCTGCGGCTGGCCCGGACGCTCCGGCTCGCCGGCGGCGTCCGGTTCGCCCGCTTCGCGCTGCTCCCGGTGCGGCGGCTCGCCGAGGAGGAGTTCGGCGGTGCGGGCGGCGGTCTGCTGCTCGCCGGCAACGCGATGCACGCCGACATCGCGCCGGAGGCCGCGGGCAGCGGCGCGCTCGGCTGGCTGCTGTCGATGCTCGGCCAGCAGGTCGGCTTCCCGGTGCCCGTAGGCGGCGCGGGCGCGCTCACCGACGCTCTGGTACGCCGGCTCGTCGCGCGCGGCGGCGAGCTGCGGTGCGGCACAGAGGTCAGCGAGGTCCTCGTGCGCGGCGGCCGCGCCGTCGGCGTGCGGACCGCCGACGGCACCGACATCTCCGCGAGGCGGGCGGTGCTAGCCGACGTGAGCGCGCCGTCGCTCTACCTCGAGCTGCTCGACCGCGACCTGCTGCCCACGCAGCTGCGCGCCGACCTGCGCCGGTTCCAGTGGGACAACGCCACCGTCAAGGTCGACTGGGCGCTGCGCGGGCCGATCCCGTGGCGGGCGGAGGAGGCGCGCCGCGCCGGGACGGTCCATGTCGCCGACTCGATGGACGACCTCACGCAGTACTCGGCTGACCTGTCCATGGGCCGGGTGCCGGCCAGCCCCTTCCTGCTGGTCGGCCAGATGACGACGGCCGACCCCACCCGCTCCCCCGCCGGCACCGAGTCCGCCTGGGCCTACACGCACGTGCCGCAGCGCGTACGGAGCGACGCGCTCGGCCGGCTGACGGGCAGCTGGGACGACGGCGAGACGGCGGAGTTCGTCGACCGGATGGAGGCGCGGATGGAGCAGCGGGCGCCGGGATTCCGCGACCTGGTGATCGCGCGGCATGTCCAGTCCCCGCGCCGGCTCGAGGCGGGCAACGCCAACCTGCGCCGCGGCGCGGTCAACGCCGGCACGGCCAACCTGCACCAGCAGCTCGTGTTCCGGCCGCTGCCCGGGCTGGGCCGCCCGGAGACGTTCGTGCGCGATCTCTACCTGGCGTCGGCGTCGGCGCACCCGGGCGGCGGTGCGCACGGCGCCACCGGCGCCAACGCCGCCCGGGCCGCCCTGGCCGCGCGGCGGCCGGTACGGCGGTTCGCGACGGGCGCCGTACGCCGCGCGCACGTCCGGATCGGCAGCGGCGGCGACCCGCTCTAGCCACGCGTCCGGAGCCGTCCGTCCGCAACGGCCGACCGCAGGACGATGGGCCGTTCGGCGTACGGCGGTCCGGCCGGGCTGGCTAGCCGTCACCCCTTCGGGCGATCGCCACGCGGTGGATCCGCGCCGAAGACCACAGTGGCTGGGACGACCCGGCCGGCGCCTGCGGATCGGGAGACGGCAGAGTTGAGCAGCACAGTTGACCTCGAGCGCACGCTTCGGCCGGCTGCGGTGCTGCCCGAGCAGGACGCCGCCATGATCCTGACCCAGCTGGTGCGCCACGACGTGTCTGGCGGCGGCGTCTGGAACGCCTCGGCGACCCTCTGGCAGCGGTACGACCAACCGTGGGACGGCTTCGCCGGCGGCCGCGGCAGCGCGCTGCTGATCGGGTCGATCGCGGTCGTCTACGACAGCCCGGTGCGGCACCAGATCACGATCTTCAAGGTGTCGATGACCCAGCACGCCGCTGACCTCGGCTGGACCGTCGATCTGCTGTGCAACGACGCCCTCGGGTTCGCCAACCTGACGCTCGACCGCTGTCCGCGGGCCGCCCTGCCGGCGCCGCTGCCCGCTGACCCGTTCTTCGCCGGCCGTGTTCTGACCGGCTGACGGGTTGCGCAACCACCGTCGCCGGGGTCCACTGAACTGGTGCCACGAATGAACCGGAGCGGCAGAGCGCCAGCTGTCGCCGTACTGGCGGCTGTGCTGGCCTGCGGCGCGTGCTTCTCCGGCGGGCGCACGCCGGCGGCCGCTCCGCCGTCGACACCGGTCGCCACGCCCACGCCGGTGCCCGCGTCGGTCGCGACGCCGACGCCGACGCCGACTCCCGCTCCCACGCCCGCCGCCACGCCCACTCCAGCCGCGGCGCCCGCGCCCAGACCGGTGGCCAAGCCCAAGCCCAAGCCGAAGCCCGCGCTCAAGCCACCGACGGTCGTGACGCCCGAGGACCGGTGGGCGCTGGTCGTCGGCGTCGGCGAGTACGCCGGACGAGTGAAGGACACGTACGGCGGCCACGGCGATGCCGAAGCGGTGCGCAAGTCGCTGCTCGCCGCCGGCTGGCGGGCCGACCACATCCGGGTGCTGACCGACGAGCGGGCGACCGGCCGCGCGCTGCGCCGCGAGCTCGACCGGCTGGTGGCCCGCAGCTCGGACAAGACCTTCACGTTCTTCCACTACTCCGGGCACGTGAAGCAGACCGGTGGCCGCGAGTATCTCTGGCCGACCGACTCCGACCTCGTGTCGGACCGTGCCGTCGCCGCCAAGCTGCGCGACGTGCGGGGCAGCGCCTGGTTCAACTTCTCCGGCTGCGAGGCGGCCGGCTTCGACGAGGAGCTGTCGACGCGTGACCGGCTGGTGACCTCGTCGTCGCGGGTCGTCGAGAAGTCCTACGAGTACCCGGACTGGGCGCAGTCGGTGTGGACGGGACTGCTCTTCGGCAAGGGGCTGGACAAGCGGCGCGCCGACAGCAACCGCGACAAGTCGGTGACCGTCGGCGAGGCGGTCGCTTTCGCGAAGCAGCAGGCGACCGCGATGACCCGCGGGCAGCAGCCGTACGGACCGCAGCAAGCGGTGATCGCCGGCGGCGGCAAGCTCGACTGGACCCTCGCTGCCCCGCCGCTGCCCAAGGCGCCGACCGCCGGTCAGCCGCCGGCCGGTTAGCCGCCGGCGGCGTCGGCGCGCAGCGCCGCGGTGACGCGCTCGTCGGCACCGCCGGCCTCGGCGCCCGAGGCGGCGGCCCGCACGACGTCGGGCGCGGGTCGTCCGGCCGAGCCGATCGCTGCGGCCACCTCGCCCTGCCGTCCGTTGCGGGCGAGCGCCTCCGCGAGCCGGTACGCCGAGCGCTCGTCCGGCGCGCCGGCGTACGCCGCCTGCAGCCGCTGGATCCCGATCCCGGCGTGCCCGGTAGCGGCCAGAACGGCACCCTCGAGCACCGGGTCGACCGTCCCGGCCGGCAGGTCGAGCAGGACGTCGCGCGCCTCGCCCGGGCGGTCGAGCAGCAGCAGGCACTCGGCAGCCAGGTGGGCCGCCGCCCGCGCCACGTCGCGGTCGAGCGCGGCATCCGCCAGCCCGGTCGCCAGCGCGGCGGCGCCGGCCAGGTCACCGGCCGCCGCGAGCTCGCCGGCGTGCTGCAGCTGCTCGTGCTCCACCGGGCGGCGCGCCGGCCGCGGCGCCCGCAGCGACGTGAAGTTGGTGAAGGCGAAGAACGCCGCGAACAGCGCGGCGAAGACGAAGCCGTACGTCAGCGCCACCACCGCCATGACGGCCCCCGTCACGACCGACACCCCGGCGGCCAGCCGGGTCCGGCGGGCCTCGTCGCCGGGCAGCAGGTCGCGCATCACCTGGCCGCCGTCCAGCGGGAGGATGGGGAGCAGGTTGAGGACGCCCCAGCCGAGGTTGGCGAACACGGCGAAGTCGAGGTAGATGCCGCGGCGACCGAGGTCCAGGGCGCCGGAGTCGCGCAGCTGCATCAGCGCCAGCCCGAGCGCCACCCCGGCGAGCGGCCCCGCGAGCGAGATCGCGATCATCCGCGATCGGGACACCGGGTGCCCGCCGGACCAGCTGGTGAGCCCGCCCATGCCGTGCAGCTCGATGACCGGGCTGGCACCCGCCTGCCTCGCGATCAGCGCATGGCCCATCTCGTGCAGCAGGATCGACGCGCCGGCGATCAGCACGAAGACCGCCACGTCGACGACCGTGCGGCTCCCGGTGAACCCGTAGAGGACGACGAGGAACAGGAAGGTGATGTCGACCCGGACCGGGATGCCGGCCAGCCGGAAGCTCAGCAGTGACCGGCTGGAGGACATCGCGGGCAGGGCCATCCGCTGACGGTAACCCGCCGGCGCGGCCGGTGGCGCGCCGGCGCGGCCGTCAGACGTTCAGCGTGATGCCGTACACGTGGATGTCTGCGTACCGCGACGCGAGCCGGCTGCTCACACCGTTGAGTGACGCGCGCGACACGACGACGCGCAGCTCGTTGCGCCAGACGCGGCCCGCCGCCGGCATCGCCCAGGTCACCCGCACCGTCTGGCCGTGCCGCAGGTACGCCGAGCCGACCCGCACGTTGGTGCCACCGAACATCGCGCGGGCGTAGACGTCCACCCGAACCGTGCGCCTGGTCGGCGTGTAGGCGCGGAGCCGCGCGCTCATCGAACGCACCCGGCTCATGTTGACCGCGGTTCGGATCGCCATCCCCGCGGACCCGGTCGATCCGGCGGCGATCGCCCGGACCCGGACCCGCACCGCGTCGTTTGCCGCGGTGGGGATCGGCTGGCGGATCCCGACCGAGAGGCCGCGCCCTCGAGCGCGCACCACCCGGGAGTCCCACCGCTCGAACGTGGCGGCGGCCCAGGTCTTCGTCGCCGTACCGCCGTCGTTCCGGCCGCCGAACGCCGGCGACCGGACACGGCCGTAGCGCGTCGAGTAGTCGCTCACGAACACCTGCGTGTTGTAGCCGAGGCCACCGGGTCGCTCGGCCCAGCCGATACCGAGGTACCGCAACCGCGAGTTCAGGATGTTCGCGCGGTGCCCGCTCGAGCGCATGTACATGTCGAACAGCGAGTCCGCGCTGTAGCCGTAGCCGACGTTCTCGGCGATGGCACGCCATTCCGAGCCACCTGCCGCGCTGACCTGCGACACCAGGCTGGGGTTGTGGTACATCGACCGGTGGTTCGCCATCTTCGCGGACCAGCGCCGCGCGACGTCGGTGAAGCCCGGAGCGATGCGCAGGGCCGCGATGCCGCGACTCGTCCGGGCGCTGTTGATCAGGCTCACCAGCCGGGTCTCGACGGCGTTGAGCCGCATCCCGCTGACAGTGCTGAACCCTTGCGCGGGCTGCGCGGACACTGGTACGCCGGCCAGTCCAGCGGTCAGCGCGCCGATGACGGCTACGGACCGTAGTCTGGCTGCCACGCTGTGGCGATGACGCAGGGCGTGCTTGCTCACGCGAAAGCCTCTCCCGCACGCCTTCGGGGTTAGCTGTCGGGTTCGGGCTGGAGAGCTGCCCGGCCACACGTGGTGGCTTCACCCCAAGGACGCGAGGCGTCCGGAGAACCATGGGTTCCCCGCCCTCGTCCTGTGGCGGTGCGGAGGGCGCTCCGGACGAGGACGAGGCTCGGCGTGCATCCGGTGCGGCGCGTCCGTCTGGGTCGGGGCGCGGGTCCAACCTAGGAGGTGCCCCGCCGCTATGTCCACTCGCGGGCGATGTGAACCTGGTGTGGCGGTTTCGCTGGTTTCCACCACGGCATCGCGGGCATAGCGGCCGTTCGCTCGCGGGTGCGCGCGTTCCGACGGCCGGTGACGGGGAACGACCGGTTCGTGGACCTCATTCCAGCGAACGGACAGCCGGCTGCGCACGACGACGCCGTTCCCCCGCGCAGTGCCGAAGCCGGCGCGGCCAGGCTCCGGCGGAGCGTCGAAGGGCTGGTCGGCGTCCCGGCGACCGAGGGCAACCACATCACCGTGCTCCGCAACGGCGAGCGGATCTTCCCGGCGATGCTGGACGCGATCCGGTCGGCGGACCGGACCATCGACATGCTGACGTTCGTGTACTGGAAGGGCGACATCGCCGCCGAGTTCGCGCACGCGCTGGCCGAGCGGGCTCGCGCCGGCGTCCGCGTGCGGCTGCTGCTGGACGCGATCGGCGCACGGCACCTCGACAAGCCGCTCGTGCAGGAGATGCAGGACGCGGGGGTGCGGGTCGAGTGGTTCCGCCCGCCGACGTCGCTCAAGGTGTGGGAGGCAAACCACCGCACGCACCGCAAGGTGCTCATCTGCGACGAGGACGTCGCGTTCACCGGTGGGGTCGGCATCGCCGAGGAGTGGTGTGGCGACGCCCGCGACGAGACCGAGTGGCGGGACACCCACTTCCGCGTACGCGGGCCGGCGGTGGACGGGCTGCGCGCGGCGTTCGCGCAGAACTGGGCCGAGACCGGCAACCCGCTGTTCGAACCGGACGTCGACCGGTTTCCCGACCAGCCGCAGTGCGGCGACTCGGTGGTGCAGGTCGTCCGCGGGTCCTCGGACGTCGGCTGGTCCGACATCGCGACGGTCTTCCGGGCGCTGATCCAGCGGGCGCAGCGCCGGCTGCGGATCACGACGGCGTACTTCAACCCCGACGACGACTACATCACGCTGCTCGGCCAGGCCGTCGACCGCGGCGTGCTGGTGCAGGTGCTCGTCCCCGGCGACCACATCGACAAGCGCACGTCGCAGATCGTCGCTCAGGAGGACTACGACGACGTCCTCGCGGCAGGTGTGGAGCTGTACACGTTCGACGTGAGCATGCTCCACGCGAAGGTGATGACCATCGACGGCGAGGCAGCGGTGGTCGGCTCCCCCAACCTCAACCAGCGCTCGATGAACCTCGACGAGGAGGTCGCGCTGGTGATCCTCGACCCGGCGGTGACGCGGACGCTCGACGAGGACTTCGAGCACGACCTCACCCGGAGCACGCGCGTGACCGCCGAGGAGTGGGCGAAGCGCGGCCTGGTGCAGCGCGGCCTGGAGAAGGCTACGTCGGTCGTCGAGGACTTCTTCTAGGCGGGCCGGCGCAGTGTCCACGCGCCCGGCTCGATCCGGAACGTCTTGCTGTCGACCGGATCGCCGAGCTCCCCGTCGGCGTTGTAGCCGATCGGCTCGCTGACGATCGACAGCTGCTGCCCGCGCACGTGGCAGACGTCGCCGCGGTCGAGGTGCGTCCCCTTGCGGAGGTCGTTGCCGAACCCGAGCCGCGCGCCCGGGTCGGTCGCGGTGACGACCACGACGTCGAGCAGGCCGTCGGCCGGGTCGGCGTGCTCGCAGAGCACCGTCCCGCCGCCGATCGTCCGGCCGTTGCAGACCGCGACCATCAGCACCCGGCCGCCGTCGACGTCGTACGGCGCGCCGTCGACCTCGAGACGGGCGGCCCAGCCGTCGGCGCCCACCGCCGCCGCGACCGCCCCGATCGGGTACGCCGCCGGACCGAGCCGGCCCTTCAGCGCCGCCGCGCGCTCGGCGGCGTCGGCGCCGACACCGGCGTGCGCGACGTTGACGACGACCCCCTGGTCGCTGTCGATGACCAGGTCGAGCCGGCCCGGCTGGTAGCCGGCGAGCGCCGCGGCCGCCTCGGCCGCGTCGAGCGGGATGCCGACGGTGCGCGCGAAGTCGTTGCCGGTGCCGAGCGGCACCAGGGCCAGGTCGGTCGCGGTGAGCTCGCCGCGGTCCCAGAGCCGGCGGACGACCGTGTGCAGGCTGCCGTCGCCGCCGACCACTGCCAGTGTCCGGCCGGCGAGCGCATCGAGCGCGGCGTCCAGCTCCGCCTGGTCGCACGTGGTCGCGACCTCGACGCGCGCACCGCGGCCGATCTCGGCCGCGACGCGGGCGACCTCCACCTCGCCCGACCCGCCCGCCTTCTCGTTCGCGACGATCAGCACGTCGGTGGCAGGGCGCATGCGGTCAACCTGCCCGACGCGGCGCGTCCTGTAAACGCTCCGGCTCACGGGCGGTCGCGCGGGCTGCTGTTCCGGTCGTCCGGGTGCTCATAGGATCGGTGCGTGGCGGCCAGCGGAACGGACCCGGTGCAGGACATCCGGTTTGCGCGGTCGGCCGACGGCGTCGGGATCGCGTACTCCGTCCACGGCTCCGGTCCGCCGCTGCTGATCGACGCGTGCTGGCTGAGCCACCTGCAGTTCGACTGGCAGAGCCCGGTGTGGCGGCACTACCTGGTCGAGCTCGGCCGGATCGCCACGGTCATCCGGTACGACGAGCGGGGCCACGGGCTGTCGGACCGCGGCGTCACCGATCACAGCCACGAGGCCCGGGTCGCCGATCTCGAGGCGGTCGCCGCCGACGCCGGGTTCGAGCGCTTCGCGCTGCTGGCGATGTCACAGGGCGGGCCGGTCGCGCTCGAGTACGCCGCACGGCACCCCGAGCGGCTAACCAGGCTGATCCTGTACGGGAGCTATGCCGGAGCGATGGTCGGCGCCTCGCCGGAGGAGCTCGAGCTGCAGAGTGCGTTCGAGGCGCTGATCAGGGTCGGCTGGGCCCGGCCGACCTCGGAGTTCCGCCGGGTGTTCAGCAGCATGATGATCCCGGGTGGGACCGAGGAGCAGATGCGCTGGCTCGACGACCTGCAGCGGATGGCGGTCGACGCCGACACCGCGGTCGTGGCCAGGTCGCAACGTCAGGTCGCCGACTCGACCCCTCGGCTGGCCGAGCTCGACCTGCCGACGCTGGTGCTGCACAGTCGCGGGGACCAGATGAACGACTTCAGGCACAGCCGGCACCTGGCAGCGAACATCCGGGGGGCACGGCTGGTGGCGCTGGAGAGCAACAACCACATCGTGCTCGAAGACGAACGGGCCTGGCCGGTGTTCATGCGCGAGCTGACCGAGTTCCTGGCGCCGGATCGGGTGACCGGACCACCGGCAGGGAGCGACGACGTGGCTGCCGTGCTGTCGCCGCGGGAGCTGCACATCCTCAGCCTCGCGGCCCAGGGCCGCGACAACGACGCGATCGCGGCCGAGCTGGTGCTGTCGGTGCGCACCGTCGAGCGGCATCTGCAGAACGCCTACGCGAAGCTCGGACTGCAGGGCAGGACCGCACGAACGGCGGCCGTGGCGCGGCTGCTCTCCACCGCCTGACCGGCTACGCGTCAGCCGCCACCGCGTCGGGCAGCGGCCCCCCAGGTTGCGCGTCGGCGCCGATGTGCGGGCCGGGTGCGGCTTCCTACTGTGGTGAACCACCAACCAGACCACCGGAGGAAAGCATGACCACCACGTCGACCGACGCGTCGATCACCACCACGCCCGAGGACCGGGCGCTCAAGGCCAGACACGCCGCCATGTGGGCCAGCGGCAGCTACCCGACCGTCGCCGACCACGTCGTCGCGCCACTCGGCGGCATCCTCGTGGAGACCGTCGACGTAGGGCGCGGGCAGCGCGTCCTGGACGTCGCGGCCGGCACCGGTACGTCGGCCCTCCCGTCGGCACGCCGCGGCGCGCAGGTGGTCGCGACCGACCTGACGCCCGAGCTGCTCGACGTCGGCCGCGCCGCGGCCGCCGCGGAGGGCCTGGAGCTGACCTGGCAGACGGCCGACGCCGAGGCGCTGCCGTTCGCCGACGCGGCGTTCGACGTCGTGCTCTCCTGCATCGGCGTGATGTTCGCGCCGCACCACCAGCAGGCCGCCGACGAGCTCGTCCGGGTCTGCCGGCCGAACGGGACGATCGGAGTCCTGAGCTGGACCCCGGAGGGCTTCATCGGGCAGCTGTTCGCGGTCATGAAGCCGTACGCGCCGCCGCCCCCGCCCGGAGCGTCGCCGGCCCCGCTGTGGGGACGGGCCGACCACGTGCGCGCGCTGTTCGGGGACCGGGTCACCGACCTGGTCGCCCGCCAGCAGAACCTGCGGGTCGACCGCTTCAGCCGAGGGACGGAGTTCCGCGACTTCATGAAGGCGAACTACGGGCCGACGATCGCGGTGTACCGCTTCATCTCGGACGATCCGGCCAAGGTCGCCGCGCTCGACGACGAGCTCGCCGCGCTCGGCGACACGTTCCTGCATGACGGCACGATGGACTGGGAGTACCTCCTGGTGACCGCCGAGCGACGCTGACCGGCGGGACTCCGGAGCCCTACATGGCTCCGGAGCGGGCCGGCACCAGCGCGCGGACGTCGCGCAGCGCCACCGACAGCGTGGCGAGGTCGGCGACCCCGCTGGTGCGGATCTCCTCGAAGGCGCGCAGGCCGCGGTCGATCCGCGTCCCGCGCGCGGCCGACCACATGGTCAGCGCTGCGGCGGGCGGAGCACCCTGACCGATCGTGAGCACGTCAGCCGTCAGCGACGCGTGCGCGGCGTAGACGTCGTCGCGCAGCGCCGCGCGGGCGAGCGCCAGCCAGCGGTCGTCCCGCGGCAGCGCGAGGATGCGGTCGCGTAGCCAGGTGAGGTGCAGCTGCTCCGCCAGCGCGAAGTAGACGGTGGCGACGTCGAGAACCGGAGTCGACGTGGACTGGGCCACCTCGGCGATGTCGAGGCCACCCAGCACCGGGCCGAGGGCGGCAACCCGGTCGGCGAGCTCGACCGGCGCGCCGGCCTTGACGAAGCGCTCGGACGTCTCGCGGAACGCCGCCAGCTCGGCGCCTACCAGCACCGTCGGGAGGGCGCCCATCACCTCGCGCACGCCGGGCCCGAACGCGTCGACGACGGCACCCACGTCGAGCGGCGAGCGGCGGCGGAGCAGCCAGCGAACGGCCCGGTCGGTCAGCTTGCGGGCGTCCAGGTGCATCGCGATCTGCGCATCGGCCGGGATGACGTTGTCCAGCCGCTCGATCGCGCCCCACAGCTCGCGCATCGCGAAGATCTCGCGGGCGGCGCGGTGCGCGCGGACGATCTCGGCGGCCGGCGCACCGGTCTCCTCCGCGAGCCGGAACGTGAAAGTGAGCCCGGCCCGGTTGATCACGCCGTTGGTGATCGCGGTCGCGACGATCTCGCGGCGCAGCCGGTGGGTCAGCATGTCGTCGCGGAACCGCTCGCGCAGCGGCGTCGGGAAGTACAGCTCGAGCTCCTTGGACAGGAACGGGTCCTCGGGCGCGTCGGTGCCGAGCAGCTCGTCGTACAGCGACAGCTTGCTGTAGGCGAGCAGCACGGCGAGCTCCGGCGCGGTGAGCCCTCGTCCGGCCGCCGCCCGATCGAGGAGGGCGCTCGAGCTCGGCAGGAACTCGAGGCGGCGGTTGAGCCGGCCGCTCGCCTCGAGCGCGGCGATGAACCTGGCGTGGACGCCGACCATCGAGGCAGCCTGCACGCGGGCGTGGCTCAGCACCCGGCTCTGGCTGTAGTTGTCGCGCAGGACCAGCTCGGCGACCTCGCCGGTCATCTGCGCCAGCAGCTCGTCGCGCGCCGGCGGCGACAGCCGGCCGTCGGCGACCGCCTCCCCGAGGAGGATCTTGATGTTGACCTCGTGGTCTGAGCAGTCGACGCCGGCGGAGTTGTCGATCGCGTCGGTGAGGATCAGACCCCCGGTGCCGGCGTACTCGATCCGGCTGAGCTGCGTGAATCCGAGGTTGCCGCCCTCGCCCACGACCCGGCACCGCAGGTCGGCCGCGTCGACACGGACGGCGTCGTTGGACTTGTCGCCGACGTCGGCGTGCGTCTCGGTGGACGCCTTCACGTAGGTGCCGATCCCGCCGTTCCAGAGCAGGTCGACCGGGGCGGTGAGGATCACGCGGATCAGCTCGGCCGGGGTGAGCACCTCTTCCTCGACGCCGAGCGCGGCGCGCACCTCGGGAGACAGCGGCACCGACTTCGCGCTCCGCGGGAAGACGCCGCCACCGGCGGAGATCAGCTTGGTGTCGTAGTCGGCCCACGACGACCGCGGCACGTCGAACAGCCGCTGGCGCTCGCGGAAGCTCAGGAACGCGTCGGGGTCGGGGTCCAGGAAGACGTGCCGGTGGTCGAACGCCGCGATCAGGCGGATGTGCTCGGAGAGCAGCATCCCGTTGCCGAAGACGTCGCCGGACATGTCGCCGACGCCGACCACCGTGAAGTCGGTGCTCTGGACGTCGACGCCGAGCTCGCGGAAGTGCCGCTTGACCGACTCCCAGGCACCGCGGGCCGTGATGCCCATCTTCTTGTGGTCGTAGCCCGACGAGCCGCCGGAGGCGAACGCGTCACCGAGCCAGAAGCCGTAGTCGATCGCGATGCCGTTGGCGATGTCGCTGAACGTCGCGGTGCCCTTGTCGGCAGCGACCACCAGATAGGGGTCGTCGTCGTCGTATCGGACGACGGCGACCGGCGGGACGACCTTGCCGGCGACCAGGTTGTCGGTGAGGTCCAGCAGCCCGTACACGAGCGTCCGGTAGCAGTGCACGACCTCGGCCATCAGGTCCGTCGACGCCGGCTGCTTGACCACGAAGCCGCCCTTGGCGCCGACCGGCACGATGACGGCGTTCTTCACGGTCTGCGCCTTCATCAGGCCGAGCACCTCGGTGCGGAAGTCCTCGCGCCGGTCGGACCACCGGATCCCGCCGCGCGCGACCTTCCCGCCGCGCAGGTGCACGCCCTCCATCCGCGGCGAGTAGACGAACACCTCGTACATCGGCCGCGGCAGCGGCAGGTCGGGCACCTTGGCGGAGTCGAGCTTGAAGGACAGGTAGCCCTTCGGCCGGCCGTCGGCGCCCGGCTGGAAGTAGTTGGTGCGCAGCGTGACCAATACCAGCTGCAGCATCGCGCGCAGGATCCGGTCCTCGTCGAGGCTCATCACGCCGGCGAGCGCGGACTCCACCGCCTCGGCCAGCCTTCCGGCCTCGCGAGCGTCGCCGGCCAGCTCCGGGTCGAGCCGGGAGTGGAAGAGCTGCACGAGCAGCGCCGCGATGTCCGGGTTGTTGACGATCGCGTCGTCGATGTAGGCCGTGCTGTAGGTCGACCTGGTCTGGCGCAGGTAGCGCGCGTAGGCCCGCAGCACCGTGACGTCACGCCAGTCGATGCCGGCGCGCAGCACCAGCCGGTTGAGCCCGTCGCTCTCCGCGGCGCCAGACCAGACCATCGCGAACGCCCGCTCGAACCGGTCGCGGAGCTCGTCGACGTCCACCCGCACCGAGCCGGCGGCCGCCAGGCCGAAGTCGTAGATCCAGGCCCGCGGCGCTCCGCCGCCCACGCGGATGCCGTAGGGCCGCTCGTCGAGGACCCGGACACCGAGGTTCTGCAGCAGCGGCAGGACGTCGGAGACCGCTATCGGGTCACCGGTCCGGAAGACCTTGAACCGGAGGGCGCCGGCGCGCGCGTCGGCCGGCTGGTAGAGGTGCATGGCGACGTCCCCCGACGGGGCGAGCCGCTCGATGATCTACAGGTCGGCGACCGCGGTCGCGGCGGCGAAGTCCTCGGCGTACGCCGCCGGGAACGCGTCGACGTAGCGCTCGGCCAGCTCGAGCCCGGGGCCCTCACCGAGCTGGGCGCAGATCGCCGCACGCAGCGAGTCATCCCACGACCTGGTCGCGTCGGCGAGCGCCGCCTCCAGCTGCGCCACGTCCGGCGCGAGCAGGTTGCCCGGGTCGACGTACACCACGAAGTGGATCCGCACGAGCACCGACTCGGACAGCGCCGCGAAGAAGTCGATGCTGCTGCCGCCGTAGGCCTCGGTCAGCAGCGCCTGCATCCGCTCGCGCACCGCGGTCGTGTAGCGGTCGCGCGGCAGGTAGACCAGGCAGGAGACGAACCGGCCGAAGGCGTCGGGACGGACGAACAGCCGGACCCGCTGGCGCTCCTGGATGTGCACGACGCCCATGGCGGTCTCGTACAGCTGGTCGACGCTCGCCTGGAAGAGCTCGTCCCGGGGATAGCTCTCCATCACCTCGCCGAGCGCCTTGCCGAGATGGCTCGTCGGCGGCAGGCCGGCCCGGTCGAGCACCGCCTGCACCTTGCGGCGGACCAGCGGCACGTCGCGGGGGCTCGCCGCGTAGACCGTGTGCGTGTACAGCCCAAGGAAGCGCCGTTCCCCGGCCGGCTCGCCGGCCTCGTCGAACCGCTTGACGCCGATGAAGTCCAGGTAGGCCGGCCGGTGCACGGTCGAGCGGGAGTTGGCCTTGGTCAGGCTGAGCAGCGTGCGCTCACGGGCCCGGCGCCGTACGTCGGCCGGCAGCTTGGCGAAGCTGATCGACTGCGGCTGGTAGCCGCTGTCGCGCAGGACGCCGAGACCGCTGCCGAGGATCGGCCGGAGCACGTCCTCGCCGCCCTCGTCGACGAGGTCGTAGTCGCGGTAGCCGAGGAACGTGAAGTGGCCGTCGGCGATCCACCGCAGGAACTCCCTCGTCTCGTCGACGTCGTCCAGCACGTCAGGCGGCTCCGCGCCGAGCTCGTCGACGAGGTAGAGCATCCGCGCCTGCATCTTCGGCCAGTCCTCGACGGCGGCCCGCACGTCCTCGAGGACGCTGGCGAGCGACCGCCGGAGCTCCTCGAGGCGGTCGAGCCCGGGGTCGCGGTCGATCTCGACGTGGACGAGCGACTCGACCACCGCGTCGTCGGCGACCGCGTCGGTCGCGAGCAGCTCGACCAGCCGGCCGTCGAGCGTCCGCCGGACGGCGACCGTCGGGTGGATCATCAGGTGGATCCCGCGCCCGACCCGGCTCAGCTCGACCGAGAGCGAGTCGACCACGAACGGCATGTCGTCGGTGACGACCTGCACCACGGTGTGGGCGGACTGCCAGCCGTCGGTGTCCGGCGCGGGGTTGAACACCCGGACCCGCGCCGTACCGGGCGGCCGGTCGGCGAGCAGCTGCCAGTGCGAGCACGCCGTGCCGAGCAGCGACTCGGCGTCGCGGTCGAGGAGGTCGTCGGGCGCGACCAGCGCGAAGTACTGCCTGACGAACTCCGGCATCGCCTCGGCATCGTCGCCGTCGGCTCCGGCCGCCCTCGCGGCAACCTCATCGAGCAGCCTCGTCTTGCTCTCGGTCCGTTCGTCCATGGCCTCTGAGTACCCCGATCGCCCTTGATCGCCCTTGATCGTCCGGCCCGGCCAATGTACGCCGCCCGGCGGGCACCGGTCACCACCCGCCCCGGATCGGCTCAGGTGCGGCTGATTCCGGCCGATAACCACCCCATGGTCGGGGTCCCGGACGTGAGCCGCAGACCGGGTGCGCGCTGGCTGGCGCAGTGGCTGGCGGTGTGCCCGCCGTTCGACACGGTCGTGCTGGTCGGCGGACTGGCCGTCACAGTGCTGGTGTACGGACAGTGGCTCGTCGCGGGCGGGCTGCACTGGCCGCTGCTCGCCGCGGTGCCCGCCATCGCGCTCATCGCGCGGTTCCCGCTGGTGATCACCCGCGCGGCCGGCGACCTGGAGATCGGCTTCGACTTCACCGTCCTCGTCTACCTGGCGCTCGTCGCACCGCCGGACGAGGCGCTCGGGCTGTGGATCGC
Source organism: Mycobacteriales bacterium (assembly GCA_035645255.1). Taxonomy (GTDB): domain Bacteria; phylum Actinomycetota; class Actinomycetes; order BP-191; family BP-191; genus DASQMY01. The sequence goes on along the minus strand of DASQMY010000143.1, from coordinate 15,780 downwards.
GGGCAGTGCGCTCTCGCAGGCGACCAACGGCAAGACGGCCCACGCCCGGCTGTTCAACTTCGGCCTCACGACGTTCTGCGGCTGGGCGGCCGTGCTGCTGCTGGGCGCGCTCGGGACCACCGGGCGTCCCGGGGTGGCCGAGCTCGCTGCGGTCGCGCTCGCCTGCGCGGCCTACTTCGTCCTCGACTTCGCGATCACCGCGTGCTCGCTCGCCCTGATCGACGGGGAGCCGCTCGGCAAGACGCTGCGCGAGGGCAGCATGCTGCTCTCCCTGGTGTGCTTCATCGGCATCGACAGCCTCGGCTACCTCGCGGCGTTCCTGCACCGGACGGAAGCGACGCTGCTCCCCCTGCTCGTCGCGCCGCTGGTCACCCTGCTGATCGCGACCCGGGCGTTCCAGCGCGCGGACTCGGCCCGCGAGCTGATGTCCGGCCTGTTCGACGGCGCGGTCAGCGCGCACACAGCGCTGACGCCGCACGAGGTCGAGGCGGTGCTCGTCGCCCAGGTCCGTCGGGTGCTGCGGTCCCCGACCGCCGAGCTGCGCGACGCGCCACCCGGCCCCGGCGCGCTCGGCCTCCGGATCAGCGGCGCGACCGGACCGGGCTGGCTGGTCGCACCGCCCCGGTCGACCGGCACCTACTACGACGAGAACGACCGCCGGGCGCTCGAGGCGCTCGGCGGGATCGCCGCCGAGTCGATGGCCCGCGTGCGGCTGGCCGGTGAGATGGCCCACGTCGCGTGGCACGACCCGTTGACCGGGCTGCCCAACCGGGCGCTGTTCGGCGACCGGGTGACGCACGCGATCGCGGCCAGGCGGCGGGAGCAACGGCCGCTCGCCGTGCTCTTCTGCGACCTCGACGGCTTCAAGGCGGTCAACGACCAGCACGGCCACGACGCCGGCGACGCCATGCTGTGCGTCGTCGCCGAGCGGCTGCGCAGCTGCATCCGGCCCGGGGACACCGTGGCCCGGCTGGGTGGCGACGAGTTCGCCGTACTCCTCGAGTCGTTGACCGGTGCGGCCGGCGCGCGCGAGGTGAGCGACCGGATCATCGCGGCGGTCCGCGCGCCGGCGACGCTCAGCGGGCGCGAGGTGACGATCGGCGTGAGCATCGGCATCGCGACCTTCACGGGCGTCGAGGACGCCGAGCAGCTGCTGCGCAACGCCGACCTGGCGATGTACCGCGCGAAATCGCTCGGCAAGTCGCGTGCGGTGACGTTCGAGCCGTCGATGCACGCCCAGGTCGTCGAGCGACTCGAGCTCCACACCGAGCTGCGCAAGGCGATGGCGCTCGACCAGCTGCACCTGCTCTACCAGCCGGTCGTCGACCTGCGTACCGGCGTCGTCACCGGCTTCGAGGCACTCATCCGGTGGCACCACCCGGTGCACGGGCTCGTCGACCCTACGACGTTCATCGGCATCGCCGAGGAGAACGGGCTGATCGGGCCGATCGGTGCGTGGGTGCTCGACAAGGCGTTCGCGGACGCGCAGGAGTGGACGCGCTCGGCCGACCGACCGCTCACCGTCGGCGTCAACGTGTCGGGCCGTCAGCTCACCGACGGGGCGCTGCTGGACCAGGTGTGCCGGCTCCGGACGGACCGCGCCAGCGACGTGCAGCTCGTGCTCGAGATCACCGAGAGCGTGCTGGTCGGCGACGACGAGCAGAGCGTCTCGGTGCTGCGGGCGCTGCGCGAGCTCGGCGTCCGGCTGGCGATCGACGACTTCGGCACCGGCTACTCCTCGATCGGCTACCTGCACCACCTGCCGGTCGACATCCTCAAGATCGACCGCTCGTTCGTGGGCGGGATCGCGCTCGGTGGCCGGGTGGCGGCGCTCGTCGAGGCGATCCTCGCGATGGGGCGCTCGCTGGACCTGCGAATGGTGGCCGAGGGGATCGAGGACATCCGCCAGGTCGCCGCGCTGCGCGGGATCGGCTGCGAGCTCGGCCAGGGGTTCCTGTTCGCCCGGCCGATGCCGGCTGACCAGGTCAACGCGTTCCTCGCCGCCTCGCCGGTCGACGTGTCCCCTGAGGTGTCCCGGCTCGCCGTCCGGCCGCACATGGGCGCACCGGCGGTGCGCACGCACGGCTGACGATCGCCCGATCGTGCGGACATCGGCCGTGTGAGCCGGTACGGCGACGGGGAGGACCGCGGCATGACTCTCTACGGCTTCCACGCGTCCCACGAGCAGATCCCGCCCAGCCGACTGCTCACCGCGGCGCAGCGCGCCGAGTCGGCCGGGTTCGGCGCCGGAATGTGCTCCGACCACTTCGCGCCGTGGAGCGGCGAACAGGGCGAGTCGGGCTTCGCCTGGAGCTGGCTCGGCGCGGCGCTGCAGGCGACCGGGCTGACGTTCGGCGTCGTCAACGCTCCCGGCCAGCGCTACCACCCGGCGGTCATCGCGCAGGCCGCGGCGACGCTCGCCGAGATGTACCCCGGGCGGCTCTGGGTCGCGCTCGGCAGCGGCGAGGCGATGAACGAGCACATCACCGGCGACCGCTGGCCGCCCAAGCCGGAGCGCCGCGCCCGGCTCCGCGAGTGCGTCGACGTGATCCGGGCACTGCTGGCCGGTGAGGAGGTCACCCATCGCGGCCTCGTCACGGTGGACCGGGCCAAGCTGTGGACCCTGCCGGAGACCCAGCCGCTGCTGATCGGTGCGGCCGCCAGCCCGGAGAGCGCCGCCCTGGTGGGCGAGTGGGCGGACGGGATGGTCACGGTCAACATGCCCGCCGACGTGCTCAAGCAGGTCATCGCGGAGTTCCGGGACAACGGCGGCGAGGGCAAGCCGGTCTACCTCCAGCTGCACCTGTCCTACGCCGCGACCGAGCAGGCTGCGCTCGCGACGGCGTACGAGCAGTGGCGGCCGAGCGTGCTCGGCGACCCGCTCGCGTGGGACCTCGACTCGCCGGCCGCCTTCGACGCGGCGACCCGGTTCGTCAAGCCGGACGACGTGCGCGAGACGGTACTCGTCAGCGCCGACCCCGCCGAGCTGGCCGGTCGCATCCAGGAGCACGCCGACCTCGGCTTCGACGCCGTCTACCTGCACCACGTCGGCGTCGAGCAGGACGAGTTCATCGACGTCTTCGGCGCCGACGTGCTCCCCCGGCTCGGCGGCGGCTCGGCGTGAGCACGGTCAAGGGCACCAGCGACCTGTGGTGGAAGAACGCCGTCGTCTACTGCCTCGACGTCGAGCGGTTCCTCGACTGGAACGACGACGGCGTCGGCGACTTCGCCGGGCTGACGCAGCGCGTCGACTACCTCGCCGGGATCGGCGTGACCTGCATCTGGCTGATGCCGTTCTACCCTTCGCCGAACCGTGACGACGGCTACGACATCACCGACTACTACTCGGTCGACCCGCGGCTCGGCACGCTCGGCGACTTCGTCGAGTTCATGCGGACGGCGACCGACCGGGGCATCCGGGTCATCGCCGACCTGGTGGTCAACCACTCGTCGGACCAGCACCCGTGGTTCCGGGCCGCGCGCTCGAGCCGCACGTCGCCGTACCGCGACTTCTACGTGTGGGCCGACGAGCCGCCGAAGGGCGGTCCCGAGGGCGTGACCTTCCCGGACGAGGAGACCTCGCTCTGGGAGCTCGACCCTAAGACCGGCCAGTACTACCTGCACCGCTTCTACAAGCACCAGCCGGACCTCAACGTCGCCAACCCCAAGGTCCGCGACGAGATCGCCAAGATCATCGGCTTCTGGCTCGAGCTCGGGCTCTCCGGCTTCCGCGTCGACGCCGTGCCGTTCCTGCTGGAGGAGTCGGGCGCGGGACCGCAGCTCGCGGACCCGCACGACTACCTTCGCGACCTTCGGGCGTTCCTGTCGCGCCGTCGCGGCGACGCGATCCTGCTCGGCGAGGTCAACCTGGCCGGCAAGGAGGTGCGCAAGTTCTTCGGCGACGAGGACGGCGACGAGCTGACCATGTGCTTCGACTTCGTCGGCATGCAGGCGATGTACCTCGCGCTCGCCCGGCAGGACGCGCGGCCGCTGGAGCGCGCGCTCGAGCGGCTGCCCGCCGTACCAGCCGATGCGCAGTGGGCCAACTTCGTGCGCAACCACGACGAGCTGACGCTGGACAAGCTGTCCGAGAAGGAGCGCGCCGAGGTCTTCGCCGCTTTCGGTCCGGACCCGGACATGCAGCTCTTCGGCCGCGGGCTGCGCCGCCGGCTGCCGTCGATGCTCGGCGGCGACCTCCGCCGGATCAAGCTTGTCTACAGCCTGCTGTTCTCCAAGCCCGGCACACCGGTGCTTTTCTACGGCGAGGAGATCGGCATGGCGGAGAACCTCGACGTGCCGGGCCGGCTGTCCGTCCGGACGCCGATGCAGTGGAGCGACGAGAAGAACGCCGGGTTCTCGACGGCGGCGGCGCGCCGGCTGCCGGCACCGCTCGTCGAGGGCGAGTTCGGGCCGATGGCGGTCAACGTCGCGCGGGAGCGCCGTGACGCCGACTCGCTGCTGAACTGGTTCGAGCGGGTGATCCGGCGGCGCAAGGAGTCACCGGAGATCGGCTGGGGCACCTGGGCGCTGGTGCCGACCGCGGAGCGGTCGGTCTTCGCGCACCGCTGCGACTGGCAGGACAGCACCCTCGTCGCGGTGCACAACTTCTCCCCCGAGCCGGTCGCCACCTCCGTCTCGCTCGACGTGCCGGACTGTGAAGGGCTGACCGACCTCCTCGGCGACGGCGACTTCGCGCCGACCGACGGCCGGAAGATCGAGCTGAAGCTCGACGGCTACGGCTTCAAGTGGCTCCGCGTCCGCCGTACCGGGCAGCGGGTCTCGCCCTAGCGGTCCACCGGTCGCCCGCCCAAGCTCCCGCCAGAAGTGGATCAGGTCGGGAGCCGATCGGATCGTAATAGCAGTCCGATCAACGCCCGACCTGATCGTTCAGCGGCGTGATCGGCATCGGACGAGGAGAAGGGATTGCGGTGAGCAAGGTCATCTGGCACGTGGCGATGTCGGTCGACGGCTTCATCGCCGGCCCGGACGACACCATGGACTGGATCTCCGAGCGGGAAGACCACAGCGCGGTCGCGGACGACGTCATGTCGTCCGTCGGCGCGATCCTCGGCGGCCGGCGCTGGTACGACGTGGCGACCGAGCGGTACGACGGCCGCGCCGGCATCTACGGCGGCGCCTGGTCCGGCCCGGTCTTCGTGCTGACGCACCGTCCGCCGGAGAACCCCGAGGATGACGAGATCACCTTCCTCACCACCGGGCTGCAGGATGCGGTCGCCGAGACCGTCGCCGCGGCGGGTGACAAGGACATCGCCATCTTCGGCGCCAACGTCGCCCAGCAGTGCCTCGAGGCGGGGCTCATCGACGAGATCGTCATCCACGTCGTTCCGGTTCTGCTCGGCGACGGCGTCCGGCTGAACACGAGCGGCGGACCGCGGCGCGAGCTGGTCAGGACGCACCTGGGTGAGTCCGGTCAGTTCACCGACCTCCGGTTCGCCGTCTCCGCGAGGTGACGCGTCCGGCGAGCCAGGGTGCATGATCACCGCCGGACGTGCGCGGCAACCGGTGCCCGGCCATCTCTGTCGCGCAGCCGGGGTTATCACCCCGTCCGAGGGACGAAATCGGAGAACGACCCGCGTTACGGGGCGACCTTCTGGCCCTTGCCGACGACGACGACCCCGCCGGGCGAGACCGAGAACCCGCGGGCGCGGTCGTGCTCGTGGTCGACGCCGATCTGCACGCCGTCGGGGATGACGACGTTCTTGTCGACGATCGCCCGGCGCAGGACGGCGCCGCGGCCGACGTTGACGTTGCCCATCAGGACCGAGTCCTCGACCAACGAGGTGGACCGGACCGTCACGCCCGGCGACACGATCGACCTGGCGACCGTGCCGCCCGAGACGATCACTCCGGGCGCCAGCATCGAGTCGAACACCCGGGCCGGCTTGTCGCCCCCCGGGCTGACGATCTTGGCCGGCGGGAGCGGCGAGTGGCCGGTGAGGATCGGCCAGTCCCGGTTGTAGAGGTTGAACACCGGGTGCACCGAGATCAGGTCCATGTGCGCCTCGTAGTAGGCGTCCAGCGTCCCGACGTCCCGCCAGTAGCCGCGATCGCGGTCGGTCGAGCCCGGGACGTCGTTGTCGGCGAAGTCATAGACCTCCGCCTCGCCGCGCGAGACGAGCATCGGGATGATGTTGCCGCCCAGGTCGTGCTTCGACCCCTCGTCGAACGCGTCGGTGGTCACCGCCTCGATCAGCGTCTCCGTGCGGAAGACGTAGTTGCCCATGGACGCGAAGATCTCGTCGGGCGCGTCCGCCAGGCCTGGCGTCTCGGTCGGCTTCTCCACGAACGCCGCGATCTTGCGGCCGTCGCTGCCCATCTCGATGACGCCGAACTGGTCGGACTCCGCGCGCGGCGCGCGGATCCCGGCGACGGTGACGCCCGCGCCGGAGTCGCAGTGCTGCCGCACCATCTGCGTCGGGTCCATGCGGTAGATGTGGTCGGCGCCGAAGACGAGGACGTGCTCCGGGCCGTCGTCGTAGATCAGGTTGAGGCTCTGGAAGATCGCGTCGGCCGACCCGGCGTACCAGCGCGGTCCGACCCGCTGCTGCGCCGGCACCGGCGTGACGTAGCCGCCGAGCAGCGTCGACAGCCGCCAGGTCATCGATACGTGCTTGTCGAGGCTGTGGCTCTTGTACTGCGTCAGCACGACGATCTTGAGGTAGCCGGCGTTCGCCAGGTTGGACAGCACGAAGTCGACGAGCCGGTAGATGCCGCCGAACGGCACCGCGGGTTTGGCGCGGTCGGCCGTGAGCGGCATGAGTCGCTTCCCCTCGCCGCCGGCGAGGACGATCGCTAGCACCTGTGGTCGACGCGGCATGGCGAAACCCTACTTCTCAGCGCACGGGCCGTGGGTCAGTAGCATTCCCGGCGCCTCCCGCGTCGAAGCGAGGAGCGGACGAACAGGAGCGAGCCGTGCGCGTCGGGCTGCTGACCAGGGAGTACCCACCCGAGGTGTACGGCGGCGCCGGCGTGCACGTCGAGTACCTCGCCCGCGAGCTCGCCCGGCTCACCGACGTGACCGTGCACTGCTTCGGCGCGCCCCGCGAGGCCGCGGACCCGGACAGCGGCCCGACCGTCGTCGCGCACCAGCCGTGGGAGCTGCTCGCCGGCCAGGACAAGCACCTGGCCGCACTGGAGACGATGTCGGTCGACCTGACGATGGCGGCCGTCGCCGGCGACCTGGACCTGGTGCACAGCCACACCTGGTACGCCAACTTCGCCGGGCACCTCGCCAAGCTGACCCACGGGATCCCGCACGTCGTAACGACGCACAGCCTGGAGCCGATGCGGCCGTGGAAGGCCGAGCAGCTCGGCGGCGGCTACGCGCTCTCGTCGTTCTGCGAGCGGACCTCGATCGAGGCCGCCGACGCGGTCATCGCCGTCAGCGAGGGGATGCGCCGCGACGTCCTCAGCGCCTACCCGGACGTCGACCCGGCGAAGGTGCACGTCGTCTACAACGGCATCGACACCGCGGAGTACCGGCGCGACGACGCCACCGGCGTCCTCGAGCGGTACGGCGTCGACCCGGCCCGCCCGTACGTGCTGTTCGTCGGCCGGATCACCAGGCAGAAGGGTCTCACCCACCTGATCGACGCCGCTGCACACCTCGACCCCGCGGCGCAGCTCGTGCTGTGCGCCGGCGCGCCCGACACCAGGGAGATCGCCGCCGAGATCGAGGAGGGCTTCGCCGAGCTGTCCCGCCAGCGCGGCGGCGTGATCTGGATCCGCGAGATGCTCGCCAAGCCGCAGGTGGTGCAGCTGCTCGGCCACGCCACCGTCTTCGTCTGCCCGTCGATCTACGAGCCGCTCGGCATCGTCAACCTCGAGGCCATGGCCTGCGGTACGGCGGTCGTCGCGACGGCGACCGGCGGCATCCCGGAGGTGGTGGTCGACGGCGAGACCGGCCTGCTGGTCCCGTTCGAGCCCGGCGACGCGGCGCAGAACCCGGCCGACCCCGGGCGGTTCGCGCGCGACATCGCCGACCGCCTCAACGAGCTGGTCGCCGACCCGGCCCGGGCGGACCGGATGGGCGACGCCGGCCGGGAGCGCGCCGTACAGGAGTTCTCCTGGTCGGCCATCGCCGCTGAGACGCTGGCCCTCTACGAGCGGCTTACAGCAAGCGCGTAGGGTCGCGCCAGCACCGCGGCGCCGGTCCCCGACGCCCGACGTGCACCGTGCCCGCAGCACAGGAGCCGCGCGCCCGCGGCTGCCACACCAGACACGAAGATGGACCCTCCATCTAGCGATCCGGGCGAAAGATGGAGGGTCCATCTTCCATCACCTCCTGGCGGGGCGGCTGGGGGCGGGCGGCGGCGTGCAGCGTCGGGCCGGGCACTCAGGCGGAGACTCCCTGCCGCCCTAGTGGCCCATCAGCCGGTTCATGAGCTTCGCGCGGCGGGCGGGGCGGCCGGTGCGCGCCTCCTTCGCGTCGGCGCTGCCCATCGCTCGCACGCCGGCGTTGATCGCCAGCCAGCGCAGCGGCTCGGGCTCCCAGCGCCGCGACCGGTGGCCGACCCACGGCAGCCGGACGAGGTCCGAGTCCCGCCCGGTGATCAGGTCGGCGAGGGTGCGGCCGGCCAGGTTGGCGGTCGCGACGCCGTCGCCCACGTAGCCGCCGGCCCACGCCAGCCCGGTCGCGCGGTCGAGGCCCACCGAGCTGAACCAGTCCCGCGGGATCGCCACCGCCCCGCCCCACTGGTGCGTGATCGCCGCGTCGCGGGTCGCCGGCCACAGCTCGACCATGGCCGACCGCAGCCTGGCGAAGACCGCCGGGTCGGCGTCGTACCGGCTGGAGAGCCGCGACCCCGGGTGGTACGGCGCGCCGCGGCCGCCGAAGACGATCCGGCCGTCCGCAGTCCGCTGCGCGTAGACGAGCAGGTGCCGTCCGTCGGTGAACGTCTCGCGCCGCGCCCAGCCGATCTCGTCCCACACCGCGGCGGGCAGCGGCTCGGTCGCGATGACCAGCGAGTAGACCGGGACGACGGTACGCCGATGGCCGGGCAGCTCAGGCGTGAACGCCTCGGTGGCCCGGACGACCACATCGGCCGTGACGCGACCACCGGCCGTCTGGACTGAGCGGTCCGCGATCTCCAGCGCGGCCGTCCCCTCGTAGATGCGGACGCCGCGCCGTTCGACAGCCTCCGCCAGCCCGCGCACGAGCAGCCCCGGCTGGATGCTCGCGCAGTGCGGCGTGAACAGCGCGCCGCGGCTGCCCGTCGTGGCGATCCGCTCGTTCGCCGCTGCCGCGTCGAGCCACCGGTAGTCGGCGAACCCCCACCCGTGCGCGGCGGCCACCTCCGCGCGCAGCCGCCCCTCCTGGGTCACCGTCCGGGCGACGCTCAGCGTGCCGCCCTTGGCGAAGTGGATGTCGATCCCTTCGGCAGCGGCGACCCGGCCCACCTCGTCGACCGTGTCGAACATCGCCCGCTGCTGCGCGACCGCGCCGGCGCGGCCACCGACCCGCGCCAGCCGCGGCCAGCTCGCCGCGAAGAGCGCGGAGCACCAGCCGCCGTTGCGGCCGGACGCGCCGAACCCGGCGTACTCCCGCTCCAGCACCGCGATCCGCAGCGCGGGATCGGCGAGCAAGAGGTAGTACGCCGTCCACAACCCGGTGTAGCCGGCGCCGATGATCGCGACGTCGACGGTGGTGTCGGTCGCCAGCGCCGGGCGGCGCGCCGAGGCAGCGCCGACGCCGTCCAGCCAGAGGCTCAACGCCGCCCCGCTCACAGGTGGAAGATCGGGCAGGTGATCGTGCGGGTCACCCCGTCGACCGAACGGACGAAGGACTCCACGGCCCGGCTCAGCGAGTCCACGTCGTCACCCGACACGTGCACCACGACGTCGTACGGACCGGTCACCACCGCGCAGCTCAGCACGCCCGGCGCACCGGCGATCGCGGCGTTGACCTCACCGGCCCGCCCCGGGTCGACCTCGACGAGCACGTACGCCTGCACCATGCGGCTCCCTTGACGCTGTGCGTCCGGCCATTCAACCCGGCCAGCCCGGCGCTTGTCGCTGCGCAGCCCCCGGGCTGCACCCGCCACAGTCACACCGGACCTCACCGTCGCCGTACCGGAGTGTCCCGACCGGGGGAGGTTCCGGGCCCGGTCGCCGGGCACTATCCGCAGACCGCCCCGGACCCGGCGAACGACATCTGGAGGAACCGCACGTGAGCGACGACGCGATGAAGGTTGACGAGGTCGTGGAGGGCCTGCTGGCAGTGCTTCCGCTGCAGGCACGTTCCGCGGTGCACCAGACCGCTGTGGCATCGAGCCTCAGCGGGCTGCAGTTCCAGGGCATCGCCGAGCAGCTGTGGGGGTTCGCCCAGCTCGAGCTCCGCGACCTCAGGCTGCTCACCGCCAAGCTGGTCGCGCTCGGCGGGCAGCCGGACGGCGCGGCTGCGGACTACCCGCCCGTCAAGGACCCGCAGGCTGCGCTCGACGACCTCATCACGGCTGAGGAGCAGGTCATCCGCGACCTGCACGCGCTGATCGCGAAGACCGGTCAGGAGCCGCGCTCCGAGGCGATGGAGCACCTGCTGGAGCACGCGCTGCAGCGCAAGCAGGAGCAGGTCGACTGGCTCCGCCGCGCGCTGGGTACGCCGGCCTAGCCTGACGGGCTCCCTCGTTCGATGATCAGGTTGGGCGCCGAGGACTGCTAAGCGGTGGTCGGCTCGGCGACTGTCACCGACGAGTCGGTTACGGCGATCTTGCGCGGCTTGATCTCGCCCGAGAGCACCTGCTCGGCGTAGTGGCAGGCGACGGTGTGGTCGCCGATCAGCGGGCGCAGCGCCGGCACCTCGTCGTGGCAGCGGGTCGGCTGCCGGTACGGGCACCGGGTGTGGAAGCGGCAGCCGCTCGGCGGGTTGGCCGGCGACGGCAGGTCGCCGGTCAGGAAGATCCGCTCGCGGCGTTCCTCGACCAAGGGGTCGGGGATGGGGATCGCCGACAGCAGGGCGATCGTGTAGGGGTGCAGCGGTGTCTTGTAGAGGTCGTCGGCCGGCGCGACCTCGACGATCGACCCGAGGTACATGACCGCGATCCGGTCCGAGATGTGGCGTACGACGGCGAGGTCGTGCGCGATGACCAAGTAGGCCAGGCCGAACTGCTCCTGCAGCTCCTCCATCAGGTTGACGACCTGCGCCTGGATCGAGACGTCCAGGGCCGAGACCGGCTCGTCGGCGATGATCAGGTCGGGCTCGACGGCGAGCGCGCGCGCGATGCCGATGCGCTGCCGCTGGCCGCCGGAGAACTCGTGCGGGTAGCGGGCGGCCGCCCCGCTCGGCAGGCCGACCACCGACAGCAGGTCGCGTACCCGGCCGGCGCGCGCGGCGCCATTGTGCAGCCCGTGCGTCTCCAGCGGCTCGGCGATGATCGACCCGACGTTCTGCCGCGGGTCCAGGCTGGAGAACGGGTCCTGGAAGATCATCTGCATCCGGCGGCGTATCTTGCGCAGCGGCTCGGCCTTGAGCGTCGCGACGTCGGTGCCGTCGAAGTTGACGGTGCCCGCCGTCACGTCGACGAGCCGCAGGATCGCCCGCCCGACCGTGGTCTTGCCGCAGCCCGACTCGCCGACCAGGCCGAGCGTCTCGCCGGGGTCGAGGTCGAGGTCGACGCCGTCGACCGCCTTGACCGCGCCGACCTGCCGCTCGATCACGACACCGCGCCGGATCGGGAAGTGCACCTTGAGCCCACGGACCTCCAGCAGGCTCACTGCACGGCCTCCTCGCGTACGGCGACCGGGTTGAAACAGCGCAGCAGGTGGTCGAGCGGCACGTCCGGCTCCAGCGCCGGCGTCGGGCCCGTGCACACCTCGATCCGGTTGGGGCAGCGCGGCGCGAACGCGCAGCCTTTCGGCCACGGGATCGTGTCGCTGGGCGAGCCCTTGATCGGGTTGAGCCGGCTGCCCCGCGGCTGGTCCAGCCGCGGCACCGAGCCGAGCAGCCCCGCCGTGTAGGGGTGCCGGGGCCGGGCGAAGAGCTCGTGCCGGCCGGCCGCCTCGACGATCTTTCCGGCGTACATCACATGGACCGTCTCGCAGAGCCCGGCGACGACGCCGAGGTCGTGGGTGATCATGATCAGGGCGGTCTGCGAGTCGACGACCAGCTCGCGGAGCAGCTCGAGGATCTGCGCCTGGATCGTCACGTCGAGCGCGGTGGTCGGCTCGTCGGCGATCAGCAGCCGCGGCCGGCAGGCGAGCGCCATCGCGATCATCACCCGCTGCCGCATGCCGCCGGAGAGCTGGTGGGGGTAGTCCCGCAGCCGCCGGCGGGCGTCCGGGATGCCGACCCGGTCGAGCAGGTCGGCGGCCTCCTTGCGGGCCGCCTCGCCCTTGCGGTCGAAGTGCCGCTCCAGCACCTCGGTGATCTGCCGGCCCACCGGCAGCACCGGGTTGAGCGAAGTCATCGGGTCCTGGAAGATCATCGCGATGTCGCGGCCGCGGATGTCGCGCAGCGCGCTCGGGGACATGGTGAGCAGCTGCTTGCCGTCGAGCGTGACCGATCCGGTCACCTCGGCCGACCGCTTCTGCAGCAACCCCATGATGGCCAGCGACGTCACGCTCTTGCCGCAGCCGGACTCCCCCACCAGGCCCATCGTCTGGCCGGGCTCGACGTTGAAGGTGATGCCGTCGACGGCGTACGTCGGACGCCCCCACCGCCGCTTGAACGTGACGTGGAGGTCCTCGACCGACAGCAGCGGCACCTGCTACCTCCGCAGCTTGGGGTCGAGGGCCTCGCGCAGCGCGTCGCCGAGGAGGTTGAAGCCGAGCACGGACAGGACGATCGCGAGCCCGGGGAAGAAGACGAGGTGCGGTGCCGACCGCAGGTACTGCTGGGTGCCGGCGACCATCTTGCCCCACTCGGCCGTGTCCGGGTTGGGGTCGCCGAGGCCGAGGAACGCGAGCCCGGCCGCCTCCACGATCGCAGTGGCGAGGGCGAGGGTGCCGTAGACGATCACAGGTGCGAGCGAGTTGGGCAGGACGTGCTTGGTGATGATCCGCCAGCGCTTCACGCCGAGCGACCGCGATGCCAGCGCGTAGTCGCTCTCCCGCTGCGAGAGCATGCTCCCTCGAAGCAGGCGGGCGAACGTCGGCACGCTCGTCACCGCGATGGCGACCATGATCCCCTTGATGCTGCCGCCGAGCATCGCCGCGACCGCGATGGCGAAGAGCAGCCCCGGGACGGACAGCATGATGTCCATGAGCCGCATCAGCAGGTTGTCGACCCAGCCGCCGAACGCGCCGGCGACCGTGCCGATGATGCCGCCGACCAGACCGCCGAGCGTCACCGACACGAGCCCGATCAGCAGCGAGTAGCGGGCGCCGAAGATGACGCGCGACAGCTCGTCGCGGCCGCTCTGGTCGAGCCCGAACGGGTGCTCGCTCGACGGTCCGGGGATGATGCCGGGGCGGATCTTGCCGCGGCCTGGGGACGTGTCGCCGGGCTCGAAGGGCGCCAGCAGCGGCGCGAAGACCGCGACGAAGACGAACAGCGCGATCAGCACCATCCCGGTGATCGCGAGCGGGTTGCGGCGGACCCGCCGCCACGCCTCCCGCCACTGCGGGACGCCCTCGTCGCCGGGGGGTACCTCGGCAGCGATCTCCATCGCCTCAGCGCCGGCCAGGCTCACGGTGTCCCTCCCCTGTCAGCAGCCATGTCAGCGGACCCGGATGCGCGGGTCGAGGAGCCCGTAGGCGAGGTCCACGGCGAGGTTGACGAGGACGAAGATGACCGCGAGGAACAGGATGCCGCCCTGCAGCACCGGGTAGTCGCGGTAGAAGACCGCGTCCGACATGAACTGGCCCATGCCGTTCCACCGGAAGACGGTCTCGGTGAGCACCGCCCCGGACAGCAGCAGGCCGGTCTGCAGGCCGATGACGGTGACCAGCGGCAGCATCGCGTTGCGCAGCACGTGCCGCCGGTTGACGACGCCGCCGGTCAGGCCCTTGGCGTCCGCGGTGCGGACGTAGTCCTCGTTCTGCACCTCGAGCACGGCCGCGCGGGTGATCCGGGTGATCAGCGCCAGCGGGATCGTCGCCAGCGCGACGGCCGGCAGCACGAGGTGCTTGAGCGCGTCCCAGAACGCCTCGCCGTTGCCGGTGACCAGCGCGTCGAGGACGAAGAAGTTGGTCGGATGCTCGCTCGAGGTCTCCGGTGATAGCCGGCCGAACGTCGGGAGGATCTTCAGCCGCTCGCCGAAGATGTACTTGAGGATCAGGCCCAGCAGGAAGACCGGCACCGAGATGCCGACCAGCGAGCCGACCATCGACGCGTGGTCGACCGGCCGCAGGTAGCGCTTCGCCGCGAGGAAGCCGAGTGGCACGCCGACGCCGACCGCGAGGATCATGGCGGCGACCGTGAGCTCGATGGTGGCCGGGAAGCGGCGGCGGATCTCCTCCGTCACGTCGCGGCGCTGGCGGATCGACTGCCCGAAGTCCAGCCGGACGACCTGGTCGAGGTAGCTGAAGTACTGCTCGTGCAGCGGCCGGTTGAGGCCGTACGCCTCCTCCACCGCGCGGACCTGCTCCTCGGTCGCGCGCTCACCGAGCAGCGCCTCGCCCGGCCCGCCGGGCAGCGCCCGGACCCACAGGAACACCAGGATCGACACGCCGAACAGGATCGGGATCAGCTGGAGCAGCCGCCGTACGACGAACTTCAGCAAAGTTCGGCTCCGTAGCGCTAGTCGAGACGCCGCATCGTGCCACGTCACGCTCCCGGCCGCCCACTGCGGGCGGCCGGGAGCTGTGACAGCGGAGTGGAGCTACTCCTCCTTGCTCACGATCGAGAACGGCTCCAGCGAGACCGGGCTCGGGACGTAGCCCTTGACCGACTTCTTGAAGGCCAGCGCCGGCTTGGTGTGCACGTACGGCAGACCAGGCAGGACGTCCTTCATGATCGTCCGGTTGATCTCCTGGTACATCGTCGTGCGCTTCGCCTCGTCCGCCTCGACCCGGGCCTCGTCGAGCGCCTTGCGGAGCTCGGCGTTGTCGACGCCCCAGGCCTTCTGCTTGGTCCGGAAGAACGTGCCGACGAAGTTGTCCGGGTCGCCGTAGTCACCCGTCCACCCGAGCAGGTAGATGTGCGGCGCGCCGGCGTCCACCTTGGCGAGGTAGTCCGGGTTCCACGGCGCGGACTTCGAGACGACCTTGAAGCCGGCCTTCTCGAGGTCCGCCTTCATCAGCGTGAAGTTCTTCTCCGGGTCCGGCATGTACGGACGCGAGACGTTGGACGGGTACCAGAAGTCGATCGTCGGGTTGGGGTTGCCCGAGTCGGCGAGCAGCTTCTTCGCCTTGTCGACGTCGTACTCGTACTTCTGCACGTCGTCGGCGTAGCCGAAGACCAGCGGCGGCATGAACTGGGTCGCCACCTCGGCACCCGGCGGGTAGTTGGCCTCGACGAGCGCCTGGCGGTTGATCGCGTGGGCGACCGCCTGCCGGACCTCGAGCTTGTCCATCGGCGCCTTCGCCGAGTTGAAGCCCATGTAGCCGACGTTGAACGCCGGACGCTCCAGCACCTGGAAGTCGGCCGCGAGCGCCTCGCGGTCACCCGGGTCGACGAAGTCGTAGCCGTCGATCTCGCCGCTCTCCAGCGCGGACCGGCGAGCCGGGCCGTCGGCGATCGGCGTGAAGATGACCTTCGCCAGCTTTGCCTTCTCGCCCCAGTACTCCTCGTTGCGGACCAGCGTCAGCTTGTCGCCGGGGACCCAGCTCTCGAGCTTGAACGGCCCGGTGCCGATCGGGCTCTTGGTGCCGAACTCGCTC
>DASQMY010000142.1:0-2330 GCA_035645255.1 Mycobacteriales bacterium | reverse complement strand
CGGTTCCGGCTGCTGCAGGCGCTGCCGGCGCGGCCGGCTCAGGTCGCGGTCGCGGCGGACGCGCCGGTCGTCTTCTTCTTCCCCGCCCACGACGAGGAGGCGGCGGTCGGCGGCGTCGTCCGCCGGGTGCCGCGCGAGGTGTGCGGCCGGCGGGTCGTGCCGCTGGTCATCGACGACGGCTCGGAGGACGCGACAGCGGTGCGGGCGGCCGCGGCGGGCGCCGAGGTGGTCTCGATGCCCCGCAACATGGGGCTCGGCGCCGCCGTCCGGCGCGGCCTGGCCGAGGGCGTCGCGCGCGGCGCCGCGGTCGTGGTCTTCGCTGACGCGGACGGCGAGTACGCGCCGGAGGAGCTCGAGCTGCTGGTCGCCCCGGTGCTGGCCGGCGCCGCCGACTACGTGGTCGGCTCCCGCTTCGCCGGGCAGATCGAGCACATGCGCCCGCACCGGCGGCTCGGCAACCTGGTGCTCACCGCCGCGCTGCGAGTCGTCGCCGGCCGGCCGATCACCGACGGGCAGAGCGGCTACCGCGCGTTCTCCCCCGCCGCCGCAGCGGCGGCGGAGGTCGTCCACGACTACAACTACGCGCAGGTGCTCACGCTCGACCTGCTGGCCAAGGGCTTCTGCTACGCCGAGGTGCCGATCAGCTACCACTTCCGGGAGACCGGCTCGTCGTTCATCCGGCTGGGCCGCTACCTGCGCCGCGTCGGCCCGGCCGTGCACCGGGAGCTGAACACCCCCTAGCGCCCCCGCGCGCCGCCCGGCACCCGAACCCAGCCGCACGCCACCCCACGTCGTTTCGGCGGCCACCTGATCACGAGTCCGACTGGTGACCACTTCGTGTACGCCGCCCACGCTCAGACCGACCCCGCTCCACCGCGAAAGCCGTCACCAGTCAGGGAGGGAGCCGGCGGACGCGACAGGAGCTGTGCGCGCGGCTCAGTCCTCGACCACGTGGTTCGCGAAGCGCGCCTTGGCGGCCGACCAGGCGGCGGCGTCCCAGCTCCCGTCCGGCTGCACCGCCGCCGCCGCGTCCCATGCCATCGCCAGCGCGTGATGCGTGTTGTCGTGCACGAAGAGCCCGAGCCGGCCGAACGTCGTCACGCCGGGGAGGCCGTCCGCCCAGTCGGCGAGCTGCTCGAGGTGTCGCTCGAAGCCGACCTCGTAGACCGGGTAGACGTTCGGCAGGCGGCGTACGGCGACGGTCGACAGCGCGATCGCCGGCAGGCCCTGCATGGCGAGCGCCTCGGTCACGACGGCGGCGAGGTCCGCGTCGGTTGCCGACCAGATGGAATCGCCGATGGTGCAAGGGATCTCGGCGCAGAGGACGGTCCGGTCGGTCGGGTCGTCGGCGCTGAGTCGGTAGTTCGCCGGCTCGGACAGCCGGGTAACCGGCGTACCGAGACCCGGGAGGTAGTGCGCGTCGAACGGCGTCCACCGGCCACCGTCGTGCACCAGGTAGACCAGCACCATCGCGCGGAACCGCAGGGCCGACGCCGCCTCGACCACGGCCGGCGGAGCTGCCGGCGAGCAGACCCGGGCCAGTGCGGTGAGCGGGATCGTGCTGAACACGCGGCCGGCCTCGACCGACGACGCGCCAGCCGACACCAGCGGGCGCGCGCCGTCTGTGACCACCGCGTCGACCGCGTGGCCGAGCCGGACGTCGGCCCCCGCGTCGACCGCGGCCGCGGCGAGGACGTCGACGATCTGGCCGAAGCCGCCCCGCGGGTAGTGGAAGACCTGCCCTTGGCCGTTGCCGCGCGCGCCGCGCAGCACCCGCGCCGCGACCTTCCACGGCGTGTCCGCGGTCACCCGGCGGCGGGCCTGCTCGCCGCTGATCCGAGTGGGGTCGAGCCCCCACAGCTTGACGGCGTACGGCGCGTAGAGCGCCTCGTACAGGGTCGACCCGAGCCCGGCGCGCAGCACCTCGTCGTAGGTGTCGGAGCGCGGCCGCCGCGCGACACCGGTGACGGCGTCCCGCGCGATGCCGGCGACCGTCCGCGGCGGGAGCGCCCGCAGCAGGTCATCGACGCGCAGCGGGAAGCCGACCCAGCGGTCGCCGATCCGCAGCCGGCCGTTTCGCGGACGGGTCTGCAGGTCATCGCCGAGCAACCCACGCAGTGCGGACATGACGTGCGGCGGCGTCGCCGGGTGCAGCCGGTGGCTGCCGTGGTCCACGCGCACGCCCGCCACCTCGAAGCTCGCTGCCATCCCGCCGGCCGAGTCGGCGCGCTCCAGCACGACGACCGACCGGCCGGCCTGCGCGGCCCGCCAGGCCGCCGCGAGCCCGGCCGGGCCGGCACCGAGCACGACGAGGTCTGCGGAGGTTGTGG
>DASQMY010000141.1:0-13486 GCA_035645255.1 Mycobacteriales bacterium | reverse complement strand
AGCGGTCGACGTTCACCCAGTCGTACGGCGCGCCGGAGCTCGACGCCAGCCTGCTGCTCCTGCCGCTGGTGGGGTTCCTCCCACCGGACGACCCGCGCCTGGTCGGCACCGTGCGGGCGATCGAGCGCGAGCTGGTCGAGGACGGCCTGGTGCTGCGCTACCGCACCGACGCGGCGTCCAACGTGGACGGGCTGCCGCCGGGGGAGGCGGCATTCCTCGCCTGCAGCTTCTGGCTGGCCGACTGCTACGCCCTGATGGGCCGGCGCGACGACGCGGTCGAGCTCTTCGACCGCCTGTGCGCGCTGACCAACGACCTGGGGCTGCTGGCCGAGGAGTACGACGTGCGGCTCGGCCGGCAGGTCGGCAACTTCCCGCAGGCGTTCAGCCACGTGTCGCTGGTGGACACGGCGTTCCGGCTGGGCTGCGAGCCGGGCCAGGCGATGCGCGGCGACCACGGCTGACGTCAGAACGCCGCCATCGCGGAGAGCGCGTCCGCGAAGATGCCGGCCTGGTGCGCCAGCCGGGTACGGTCGATGGTGATGACGCCCACGACGTGACCGGCCTTGGAGGCCGTCACCCGGACGACCGAGCCGCCGGTGTGCCGGAGCTTTAGTGTGTCGCCGGCGCGGGCGGAGAGCCGGAACGCCCGCTCGGCACCCGGTGCGGCGAGGACGTGCGCCGCGAGCCGGGACAGGTCGTCGCGGTCGATGACGCCGCGCACGAGCAGGCGCGGGCTGCCCGCGGGACCACCCCAGCACTCGATCGATGCGTGCCCCGTCGCCGGATCGGCGCCGAGCGTCAGGCCGCCGCCCACCGGTCCCCGAACGGTCACTGCGGGCGCCGACAACGGTTCGGTCATGCCTGTGTATCGACCGGACGTCCGGATCCCTGAAGGCGAGCGCGCGGCGTTCCGCACGTGCCCGCCCCGCCAGCGGCAAGATGGAGCCTCCATCTTGCGCCAGGCGCGCAAGATGGAGGGTCCATCTTGGTTGGTTTGCTGGCAAGGGAAGCCGGCCTGGCGGCCGCGCTACTCGTCGAGCTCCTCGGTCTTCTCCTCGCCGCGGCGGCGGAACAGCGCCGCTCCGGGCAGCCCGGCGATGATGTGCCGAAGGTCGTCGACGGTCTCCAGGATGGTGTGCACGTCGGGGCCCATGACGCGCAGCTGCTCCAGCAGCGGCAGGATGTCGCGGTCCATCCGCGTCTGCAGCTCGGGCAGCCGGTCGACCAGCCCGACGACCGCGTCGACCTCCGCCTCGCCGACCGTCTCGGCCACCCGGCGTACGGCGGGCGCCAGGTGGGTCAACGCCGGTGCGAGATCGCGCAGCATCGGCGCGAACTCGGCGGCCGCCGGGGCGAGCGCGCCGAGCGGATCGGCGTAGGCCTCCAGCAGCTCGGACGCCTGCAGCTCGGTCGCCCGGCCGCGGGTGACCAGGTCGGCGGCGCGGTCGGCGACCGTGCGGACGCTCGTCATCAGCTCGTCGGCGCGCTCGGCGACGGCCCGGACAATCGCCATCAGCTCATCGGCTCGACCCGCTGTCGCGCCGGTGCTCTCCAGCAGCGCGTCCGCGCGGTCGACGGTCGTGTCCGTGCGGTCGAGCAGCTTCTCGGCGCGCCGCGCCGCGTGGTCGGCCTGGTCCATCGCGTGATCCGCCCGCTTGGCGGCGTGCTCCGCCTGGTCGAGCACGCTGTCCGCACGGTCGAGCGACCCGTTGGCCCGGTCGAGCGTCTGCTCCGCCTGGTCGACCAGGCCGTCGACGCGGACGAGCAGGCGCTCCATCCGCGGCACCAGCGCGCTCGCGCCGCGGGCCGCGCCCGCCAGGCCGGCGACGGTGTCGGTCAGATCACGAACCGCGGACACGACATCGCCCGGGCCGACGATGGGGAGCTTCACGGGGCAGGAACCTCTCGCTCTGGGGCGTCGGATGGCCCCTACCCGCGCACCGCACATCGGACGCGTCACGACGGAATCCGTTGCTGACGGGCCTCTCCGCGACGATTAGGATCGGTGGTCGGGCGTCCGACCACGGCAGACCGGAGCACAGATGCGCACCGAAGGACACTTCATCGGCGGCGAGTGGCGCTCCGGCGGCGACCAGTTCGACGTGGTCAACCCGTACGGCGGCGCGGTGATCGCCCGCTGCGCTCTCGGCACAGCCGCGGACGTGGACGATGCCGTCGCGGCCGCGCGCAACGCCATGGCGACCCCGCTGCCGGCGCACGAGCGAGCGGCCCTCTGCGAGCGCGTCGCGGCGGTGCTGCGCGCCGACGTCGAGGGGTTCGCCCGGGAGATCTGCGCCGAGGCGGGCAAGCCGATCAGGACGGCCCGCGCGGAGGCGGAGCGGGCTGTCTCGACGTGGACGTTCGCGGCGGTCGAGGCGCGGTCGCTCACCGGCGAGACCGTCCCGATGGACGCCTCGGCAGCGGGTGCTGGCAAGCTCGCCTTCACGATGACCGAGCCGCGGGGCGTCGTCGCTGCGGTCACGCCGTTCAACTTCCCGCTCAACCTGGTCGCTCACAAGCTCGCCCCGGCGCTGGCGGCCGGCTGCGCCGTCGTACTGAAGCCGGCGGAGAAGACCCCGCTGTCGTCGGTCCGGCTGATTCGCGCGATGCTCGAGGCGGGCCTGCCGGCCGGCTGGGTCAACCTGGTCAACGGCCTCGGCGAGGACGTGGTGATGCCGCTGGTGACGCACCCCGACGTCGCCGTGGTGTCGTTCACCGGCTCGACCCGGGTCGGCCACCTGATCGCCGAGAAGGCGGCCGGCAAGCACGTGCTGCTCGAGCTCGGGTCCAACGCACCGCTGCTCGTCGAGCCGGACGCCGACCTCGACACTGTGGTCGCCAAGGTCCGGGCGACCGGCTTCACGCATGCCGGCCAGTCGTGCATCTCGGTGCAGCGGCTTTTCGTCCAGCGCGAGGTCTACGCCGAGCTGCTCGACCGGCTGGTCCCCGCGGTCGAGTCGCTGGTCATCGGCGACCCGGCGGACGAGGCGACCGACGTCGGGCCGATGATCAGACCGGCCGAGACCGAGCGGATCACGGCGTGGGTCGCCGAGGCGGAGTCGGCCGGCGCGAAGGTGCTGACCGGAGGGAGCGCGGACGGCGACATCTTCGCTCCGACCGTCGTCGCGGACGTGACCCCGGAGATGCGGCTGTGCGCGGACGAGGCGTTCGCGCCCGTGGTGGTCGTCATCCCGTACGGCGACCTCGACGAGGCGATCGAGCTGGCCAACCGGTCGCCGTTCGGGCTCAACGCCGCGGTGTTCACGCAGCGCATCGACTCGGCGCTCAAGGCCGCGCGCGGGCTCAAGGCGGGCGCCGTACTCGTCAACGAGTCGCCGACCTACCGCGCCGACCAGATGCCGTACGGCGGCGTCGGCGAGTCCGGCAACACCCGCGAGGGCCCGCGCTACGCGGTCCGCGAGATGACCCAGCACAAGCTCGTGATCGTGGAGGCACCGTGACGGCCAAAGTCATCACCGACCTGCCCGGTCCGCGGTCGACCGAGCTCGCCGCGCTGGCCGACCGCTACATCCCCAAGGCGGTCTTCAACGTCCACCAGGTCTTCGCCCAGAGCGCCGACGGCGCGCTGCTGACCGACGTCGACGGCAACCAGTTCATCGACTTCACCGGCGGCCTCGGTGTGCTCAACGTGGGTCACCTGCCGCCGCCGGTCGTCGAGGCGGTGACGGCGCAGCTGGCGCGCTTCACGCACACCTGCTTCCACGTCGTCCGCTACGACGGCTACGTGCGGCTCGCGGAGACGCTCGCCCGGATCACCCCGGGTGACTTCGACAAGAAGACGGTGCTGGTCAACAGCGGGGCGGAGGCGGTCGAGAACGCCGTCAAGATCGCCCGCTACGCGACCGGCCGGCCCGGCGTCGTGGTCTTCGACCACGCCTTCCACGGCCGCACGCAGCTCGGCATGACGATGACCGCGAAGCCGATGCCCTACAAGGCCGGGCTCGGGCCGTCGGCGCCGGAGATCTACCGGATGCCGTTCCCCTACGGCTACCGCTGCGCGCTCGGCCCGCACCCCGACGACGAGTGCGCGGTGCACTGCGCCGACTACCTCGAGGACGCGATCCACACGACGATCGGCGACGAACGGGTCGCCGCGGTGGTCGTGGAGCCGGTGCAGGGCGAGGGCGGCTTCAACGTCGCGCCGGCGGCGTTCCTCCGGCGGCTGCGGGAGATCTGCGACCGCTACGGCATCCTGCTGGTCGCGGACGAGGTGCAGTCCGGCTTCGGCCGGACGTCGCGGATGTTCGCGGTCGACCACGCGGGCGTCGTACCCGACATCACGGCGATGGCGAAGTCGCTGGCCGCCGGCTTCCCGCTCGCTGCCGTGACCGGGCGGGCCGAGCTGATGGACGCGGTGCACGTCGGCGGCCTGGGCGGCACGTACGGCGGCAACCCGGTCGCGATCGCGGCGGCGCTCGCCGTCGTGGACATGCTCGAGAACGGCGGGCTGCTCGACGACGGCGTGCGGCTCGGCGCGCAGCTCGAGGCGGGGCTGGCCCCGCTCGCCGAGAAGCACCCGCTGATCGGCCAGCACCGCGGGCTCGGCGCGATGCGCGCGGTCGAGCTGGTCACCGACCGGGAGTCCCGTTCCGGCGCAACCGCGGAGGCGGCGGCGGTCATCAAGGGCGCCGCGGAGCGCGGCCTGCTGCTGCTCAAGGCCGGCACGTACGACAACGTCGTGCGCATCCTCGCCCCGCTCAACACCCCGCCGGACCTGGTGGACGAGGGGCTGGCGATCCTCGACGAGGCGCTCACCGCCGCGCGCTGACCCGCACGATCGCCGTCTTCGTGCATCTTCTGTACCGATGTGGCGGCGACACGCCGTAGCCGGCCGGCGTGTCGGCGCCCGAAAGGTACACGAGACACGGAAGCGGCCGCGGCGCTGCGTAGTCTCATCGGCGGAGGGTGGCCGGTGGACGAGATCGCGTACGGCTCCGACGCAGCGCGACCGCGGTGGCGTACGGCGCGCGTCGTGCTGGTAGCCGTCGTCGCGGCAGCGGTCGGCGCGGGAGTCGCGCACGACCGGCAGCGCTCCGGACAACCGGCGCAGCTCGCCGCGTCTGCCTCAGCCACTGCGCCTGCGCCGCGCGCGAGCGAAGCTGAAGCGCTGTCGCTGACGGCGGGCGCAAGTCCGTCCGCAACGGCGGCGGAGAGCTCCACGCTGCGCCGTCCAGCGCGTGGGACGGCGTTGACCGGCCGGCGGCTCGCCCGCGGAGACCCGGGCACGCTGCTGCTGACGACGGACGACGGCCCGGTCTTGTACGACACGGCAACCGGCCGGCTGACCGACCTCGTCGATACGCCGGGACGCCCCGACCTCGGGCCACCGCTGAGCTGGTCGTTCGTCCGCAGCGGTTCGGTCATCTTCGCCCGCGCCTCGCAGCCGGCCGAGTCGGGCTTCCAGGCACGCGGCTTCATCTACCTGCTCCGGGGTCGGCGGTTGACCAGGCTGCTCGGCGGCACCGATGTCGTCAGCGCGGCGACGCCCGGTCACGTGCTGGTCGTCACGCACCGCGAGACCGGGCCGACCAACGTCATCGAGCTGGACTCAGCGGGTGAGCAGGTCGGCCTCGCGCACGAGATTCCGCGGGAGACGACGGTCGTCCGCGGGCTGTCCGGTGGCCTGCTCCTGCTGCACCCGTGGACCGAGGAGTACCACGTCTCGGTGTGGGATCTCGATGCGCGCCGGGTCCGCACCCGGCTGCCGGGAGGCGGGAGCACCCAGGCCACGTCGAAGGTCGTCGCCGGGCTGACGTGTCGCGACTTCAGCGTCGGCTGCACGGTCACAGTGGTGTCTCTCGGCGGCCCACCGCGCCGCGAGTGGCGGCTGCCGCCCGGCGCCATCGCGTACCAGCAGCGGATCAGCGCCGACGGCAAGCGGCTCGCCCTTCGAGTCACCGACATCGACAACGGCGGCCGGCCGATCGAACATCGCGTGGTGGTGATGGACCTGCAGTCTGGCGAGCTGTCAGACGTGCCGGGCACCCGGTTGGCCGAGGACGTCCGGGTCGCCTTCGACTGGGGACCGGACAGCCACGGGCTCGCGCTGGCGACGAGCGGGCTCGGTCCGATTGCGGTTTGGCGGCTGGGCGGCGATCACCTGGACCTGCTGCCGGAGGTCGACCGCTACGTCGACGACGTCCTGTGCGTCGCGGGCTGCTGACGAGTCACGCCGAGCACACGCCGCATCATCGGTACACAATTGCGAGAGGCGTGGTCGGCCGGGCAGTCAGCGCACCTCAGCGGTCGCCGAGCAGGGTCTCGGGTACGCCGCCGCCCGCGCGCCGCCGGCAGATGCCGGACAGCACTTCGAGCACGACGCGGTTGGCGAGCATCGCGGTGATCTCGGCGTGGTCGAAGGGTGGTGACACCTCGACGACGTCCATGCCGACGAGCGGCAGCGCGAGCGCGCACCGGCGTACGGCGTCGAGCAGCTGTCGACCGGTCAGCCCCCCGGGCTCCGGGGTGCCGGTGCCCGGTGCCATCCCGGGGTCGACGACGTCCACGTCGACCGACAGGAACACGCCGTCGCAGTCGTCGACGGCGATCGCGAACGCCTCGGTGAGGCACTCGTCGAGACCGCGCCTGACCACCTCGGTCATCTCGTACGAGCGCATCCGTTGACCGGCCATCCACTGCAGCGTCGGCTCCTCGGGCCAGTAGCCGCGCAGCCCGATCTGCAGGAAGCGGTCGCCCCGCGCGGCACCCGACTCGATGAGCCGGCGCATCGGCGTCCCGTGGCCGTGCAGCGCGCCCCACTGCTCGTCGCCCGTGTCGGCGTGCGCGTCGAAGTGCACGACCGACACCCGGCCGAACCCGTGGTGGCGCGCGACGCCCGTCACGTCGGGCAGCGCGATGGTGTGGTCGCCGCCGAGCACGACCGGCAGCGCGCCCGCGGCGGTGACCGAGGCGACCGCGTCCTCGAGCCGCTGCAGCGACAGCTCGGTGTCGCCGGACGGCATCACGACGTCGCCGACGTCGACGATCCGCAGCTCGCGCAGCGCGTCGACCCGCAGCGCCAGCGACGGGCGCGAGCCGTCGTGCGGCAGGTAGTCGGCCGCCCGGATCGCCTGCGGCCCGAAGCGGGTGCCCGGCCGGTGCGACGTCCCGCCGTCGAACGGCGCGCCGACGATGACGACGTCCGCGTCGGCGTACGACGAGGGGTCGCCGAGGTTGGCGCGCGGAACCCCAAGGAACGTGAAGTCCGGGCCGTACATGTTGCCGGTCACCATCACGCGCCGGTCAACGTCGCGGTCACTTCCTCGGCGGAGTCGCCCGACCGGCGCAGCACGACGGCTGCGATCACCAGGGCGAGGAACGTCAGGCCGAGCATCATCGTGGAGATGGCGGCGATGTTGCCCTTGAGCCCGGTGCGCACGGAGGAGAAGACGTAGGTCGGCAGCGTCGTCGTGCCGGCGATCGACACGAACGAGCTGATCACAACGTCGTCGAGGCTGAACGTGAACGCGAGCAACGCGCCGGCGATGACCGCGGGCAGCATCAGCGGCAGGGTGATCTGCCGGAACGCGCGGAACGGCGTCGCGCCCAGGTCGGCCGCGGCCTCCTCCAGCGACTCGTCGAGCCCCTGCAGCCGAGCCCGGACGATGAGCGTGACCACTGCGGAGCTGAAGATCGAGTGGCCGACGACCAGCCGGGCGAGCGGCAGGTCCATGTCGATGCGGACGAACCAGATGAGGAAGGCGATCGCGTCGACGATCTCCGGCGTCACCAGGATCATGAACAGCAGCACGAGGAACGGCTTGCTCCAGCCGCCGCCCCGCCGGGCCAGCGCGATGCCGGCGGTGCCGCCGAGGACGACCGACAGGACAGCGACCAGCGCGGCCGCGCGGAGCGACACGCCGAGGGACTGTCGGATCTCCTCGTTGCCGAGGGCGTCGCCGTACCAC
The DNA here is from genome assembly GCA_035645255.1 of Mycobacteriales bacterium. GTDB lineage: Bacteria > Actinomycetota > Actinomycetes > BP-191 > BP-191 > DASQMY01. Next base: position 5,558 of record DASQMY010000141.1, on the reverse strand, counting down.
CTGGTGCCAAGCCCGTCCCAGATCTGCAGTCGCCGGCCCTTGTTGAAGGAGTAGACGACGACGAACAGGATCGGCAGGTAGAGGAAGGCGTAGACCAGCACGGCCCAGACGCGCATCAACCCGGCCGGCACGTCGAACGGCCGGCGGCGCCGCACCGCGGGGGAAGCGGTCGCCATCAGGCCTCCGCCACGTGCCGCCGGCGCGCGAGCACCAGCCGGATGACCGACGCGACGACCGCGAAGAACGCGATGACGAGCATCGTCAGCAGCACCAGCACGACCGCCATCGCCGAGCCCAGCGCCCAGTTCTGCGCCTCGAGGAACTGCGACACGACGAGCGATCCGGCCATCAGCCCCTGGGCGCCGCCGAGGATCTCCGGCGTGACGTACTCGCCCATCAGCGGGATGAACGACAGCAGCAGCCCGGCCACGATGCCCGGCATGGCGAGCGGCAGCGTCACGCTGAAGAACGTCCGCACCCGTCCGGCGCCGAGGTCCTTGCTCGCCTCGCGCAGCGCCGGGTCGAGCCGGTCGAGCGCGACGAACAGCGGGAAGATCATCAGCGGCAGGTAGTTGTAGACGATCCCGATCTGCACGGCGGTGCGCGTGTCGAGCAGCTCGATCGGGCTGTCGATGAGGTGCAGCGACTGCAGCTGGTTGGAGACGAACCCGTTGGGCGCCAGGATGATCCGCCACGCGAAGGTGCGGAGCAGGAAGCTGGTCCAGAACGGCACGATCACCAGCGCGAGCATCAGGCCGCGCCAGCGCGGTCTCACCCGCGTGGCGAGGAAGTAGGCGAGCGGGAAGGCGATGAGGAACAGCAGCGTCGTCCCGATGAGCGCCACCCGCACCGACGAGCGGAACGTCGACACGAACGCCTCGTCCTGCAGCGTGTCGACGTAGTTGTCCAGCGACAGCTTGTCGAGACCGATGGTGCCGGCGTTGTCCGCATCGCTGGCCGGCTTGTAGCCGAAGCTGTACAGCACGATGATCGCCAGCGGCACCAGGAAGTACAGCAGGTACCAGACCGACGCCGGTACGGCGAGCACGAACCGCGGCGCCCGCGGCCGGCGGCGCGGCGGGGTGGTGACCCGCCGCGCCGGCCGGTCGACTGTTGCGGTCGTCACTTGCCTGCTGCGGCCTTGACCTTGTTGTAGATCGCGACGATGCGGTCCTGCGCCGAGTTGACCGCTCCGGCCTCCAGCCGCTGGATCTCCTCCGCGGTGAAGTAGATGATCTCGGCCTGGTCGAGGTCCTTGCCGAGCTTCTCCCGGACGCCCTTCACCGCGGTGTTGAAGCCGTGGTACTCGACCTCCTTCGCCGACACGTCGACGTCGAGCATGTAGTTGATGAACGCGTGCGCCGCCTCCGGGTTCTTCGCCGACGCGAGGATCGCGAAGTTGTCGACCCACAGCTCGGTCTTGGGCGCACCGAGCGCCCAGCGGTAGCGATCCGGGTCCTCCTGTACGGCGATCCGTGCGTCGCCGTTCCACGCCTGGGAGAGCACATACGCGCCTTCGAGCATCTTCTCCGACGGGTAGGAGTCGAACGCCCGGACGTGCGGGGCGAGCTCGGCGAGCAGCGCCTTCTCGGCCGCGTCGAGGTCGGCCTTCTCCTCAGTGGTCCACGGGATCCCCTCGCGCCAGAAGTACATGCCGGTCACGTCCCCGGGCGCGGCCAGGACCGACACCTTGCCGCTCACCTTCTTCGCCGCCTCGAAGAAGTCGGCCCACGTCTTGATGTCGTCCTTGAGTCCCTTGCTGTCCCAGAGGTAGCCGGTGGAGCCCCAGTCCTTGACGACGGAGTACTCGTTGCCCGGGTCCCACGGCTGGTCGAGGAACGCCTCCTCGAGGTTGGCGAAGTTGGGGATCTTCGACTTGTCGAGCTTGCGCAGCAGGCCCTTCTGCACCATCTGCGGGATGAAGACACCGGTCGGCACGACGAGGTCGTAGCCGGCTGATCCCTTGGCGAGCTCGAGCTTGGCGATCATCGCCTCGTTGGAGTCGTACTCGTCGATCTTGACCTTGGGGCCGAGCGTCTTCGTGAAGTTCTTGACGTTGTCCTCGTCCTGGTACTCCGCCCAGGTGTACATGTTGAGGTTCTTCTCGAGCTTCGCCGGCTCCGCAGCGGCCGTCGGCGACTCACTGGGCGACTCGGCGGCGGTCTCGCTCGGCGAGGCGGACGCGCTCGCCGAAGCGGTCTCCGACGGGCTCGGCGGAGCGGAGGCGGCCGGCGTCGACGCGGTCGAACGTGGTGGGGTCGCGTCGTCGTCGTCGGTGCCGCACGCGACGAGCGCGAAGCCAGCGCCGGCCGCGCCCAACAGCTGCCGGCGGTTGATGCGCGCTGCGGCAGCAGGCGTCGCCAGGATACGGATCACGTTGTCGTCGTCGTCTCGAGTCATCGAATCGTCCTTACTGTGGGTTGTCACTTGTTGTCCGCAGCAGCCGGGTCGGCTGGGTCCGGGATGACCAGGTGTGCCTGCTGTTCTCCGAAGACGTGCGCGTGCGCGGTGTCCCAGGTGCACCAGACCGGCGCACCGAGCGACAGCCGGGCAGCCAGGTGACGGGGCTGCCGGCTGATCAGGTCCTGCGAGGCCGTCCGCACGACGTACTGCATCACCTCGCCGAGGTGCGAGACGCCGGCGAGCGTCCCGGCCACGACGTTGACGGCCCCGTGCGGATCCGCGTCGGTCACCGTGATGTGCTCGGGCCGGATCGCCGCCAGGCCGGGCTCACCGACGACGACGTCGGCGGCCCGTCGCGCGCCGAGGACGGTGAAGTCGTCGCTGACCAGCTCGTGGCCGTCACCCTTCGCGGTGCCGCGCAGGAAGTTCTGCTGCCCGATGAAGCCGGCGACGAATGCGGAGGCCGGCTCGTCGTAGACCGCGTCCGACGTACCGAGCTGCTCGATCCGGCCGTCGAGCATGACCGCGATGCGGTCGCTCATCGACAGCGCCTCCTCCTGGTCGTGCGTCACGTAGATGAACGTGATGCCGACCTGGGTCTGCAGCAGCTTGAGCTCGATCTGCATCTCCTGGCGCAGCTTGCGGTCCAGCGCGCCGAGCGGCTCGTCGAGCAGCAGCAGCGCCGGCTTGTTGACCAGCGCGCGGGCGAGCGCGACCCGCTGCTGCTGGCCGCCGGAGAGCTGCTTGGGCTTGCGCCGGCCGAGCTTGCTCATCTCGACCATGTCTAGCGCCTCCGCGACCCGCCGGCTGATGTCGGCCTTGCCGACCTTGTGCTGGCGCAGCCCGTAGGCGACGTTCTCCGCGACCGTCATGTGCGGGAAGAGCGCGTAGTGCTGGAAGACGGTGTTGACGTTGCGCCGGTGCGGCGGCGTGCCCGCCACGTCGTCGCCAGCGATCCGGATGACGCCGGCGTCGGGGTGCTCGAACCCGGCCAGCATCCGCAGCGTCGTGGTCTTGCCGCAGCCGCTGGGTCCGAGCAGCGACAGGAACTCGCCGGCCTCCACCGACAGGTCGAGGTCATCCACCGCGACGACCGCGTCGAACCGCTTGGTGACGCCCGCCAGCTCGACCGACCCACCCGTCGTCGTCGTCGTCGTCCTCACGAGCGATGCACCTCCGCGCCTCTGCGCCAGGTGCCCAACACTTGCACGTCGGGCAGCTCGCCGGGCGGCAGGGCGGTGATGTCGGCGGACAGCTGGCACAGGTCGGCGCTGCGGCCGACGGTCAGCGTGCCGGTCCGGGTCTCGGCGAACGCCTGGAACGCCACCCCCGCCGTGTACGCCGAGAGCGCGGTCTCGAGGGCGAGCCGCTCGCCGGGCAGCCAGCCGCCGGCCGGCTCGCCGGCGGCGGTCTGCCGCGTCACCGCCGTGGCGAGTCCGTCGAGCGGCCGCATCGAGCTCACCGGCCAGTCGCTGCCGAAGCTGAGCCGCGCGCCGGTCTGCTGCAGCGTGCGCATGGGGTAGTGCAGCGAGCTGCGCTGCTCGCCGAGCCGGGGGAGCGTCAGGTGCACCATGACCTCGTCGAGCTGCGCCCAGATCGGCTCGAAGTTGGCGATGACGCCGAGCGCGGCGAACCGCGGCACGTCGTCCGGGTGCACCAGCTGGGTGTGCGCGATCACCGCGCGGCGGTCGCGGGCGCCGTTGACCCGCTGCGCGTGCGCCACCGCGTCGAGCGCCATCCGGACGCCGGCGTCGCCGATGGCGTGGATGTGCGTCTGGAAGCCGGCCGCGTCGAACGCCGCGACCGCCTCGCAGAGCTCGCCGGCGTCCCAGTTGGGCAGGCCGCACGAGTGCGGCGCGTCGGCGTACGGCTCGAGCAGTGCGCCCGTGCCGGACTCGATGACCCCGTCGGCGAAGTACTTCACGGTGCCGACACTCACCAGCGGGTTGCCCTGTGCCGACTCGCGGGCGGTCCGGAACTCGTCGAGCTGCGCGCGCCAGCGCGCGGGGTCCGAGCGCAGCGCGATGTTGACGTCGCTCGGCAGCAGTCCCTGCTCCGCGGCGGTCAGGTAGGTAGCCACGTCGGCCGGCTCGAGCGCCGCCTCCTGCGCCCAGGTGATGCCGGCCGCGGCCAGCTGGCGCATCGCGCGCCCCAGGCCGTCCAGCCGATCCTGCGGCGTCGCCTTGGGCTTGAGGTCCTCGACGAGGTGCACGGCCGACTCGAGCAGCGTCCCGATCGGCGTACCGTCGCCGCGGCGGAGCACCTGGCCGCGCTCGGGGTCGACCGTCCCGGCGGTGATGCCGGCCCGCTCGAGCGCGAGTGAGTTGCACCAGGCGGCGTGGTAGTCGTTGGTCATCAGAAGCACCGGCCGGTCCGGCACGACCTTGTCGAGCAGCTCGGCGTCGTAGACGCCATCGGTCTGCAGCGCGTGGTTGAAGCCGCCGCCGGTGATCCACTCGCGGTCGGGGTTGGCGGCGGCGTAGTCGCCGACCTGCCGCAGGAGCTCGTCGACCGACGTCGCGGCGGCGATCGGCGCGAGCCCGAGGTCGACCCCGCCCCAGAGCGGGTGGACATGTCCGTCGCGGAAGCTCGGCACCAGCGCGCCGCCGGCCAGGTCGACGACCTCCACGCGACCGTCGATGAGGTCGACCGCTTCGGCGTCGAGCGCCGCCACCACGCCGTCCGCGACCGCGACCGCGTGTGCCCGCGGGCGGGCCGGGTCACCGGTCAGCACGCGGCCGTTGACGAACACCGTCTGGCAGGACACCTGCGCAGGTTCGCAGGTCTGCGGCGCCGCGGCAAGGGATTCCGTTGTCAATATTGCATTACGGCGACGGAATCGCTTGCCGGACCGGTCCACGCTCAGCCGGACTCGGCTCACCGGCGCGAACCGTCAGTGGTGAGCCGAGTGACCGGTCTCGTGCTGACCGGCCGCCGAGGTCGACGAACACCAGAACCGGTCACCGGCGGCGTGGGTCGACCGAGCAGGCGGAGGTCCGGCCGGCCCTTGGCCGCCTCGCCGTTGGGTACGCCGGACCGCCGGCGGCAAGCGAGTGGCCGGGCGGCGTGCCGCGGCCAGCTAGCCCTCGATGTTACTCATGACGTGCTTGACCCGCGTGTAGTCCTCGAGGCCGTACATGGACAGGTCCTTGCCG
>DASQMY010000140.1:0-5271 GCA_035645255.1 Mycobacteriales bacterium | reverse complement strand
CGAGCTCCGCCCGGCGGGCCCACAGAGTCGTCCGGGTGCCGGCGTGCGCCAGGACCGCGGCGTAGGCAGTGCCCCACGACCCCGCCCCGAGTACGGCGGCAACCGTCACGCTGACCTCCTGCTGTTGTCGTCGTCCGGCCCGGTCGAGTGCGCAGCCCGTGGATCGAAGGGTACGGCGGGCGGCTGCTCGCCGCGCAGCCGAGCGACGAGCGCGGTGATGTCGCGCATCACCGCTGCGGTGCAGTCACGCAGGTCGTCGGGGGTGGCGGCGCCGTCGCGCCAGGCGGACAGGTCGACGGGTGGCCCGGCGAGTGCGCGGAGCGTCTTGCGCGGCACGGGCCGGAACCGGCCGCCCCGGCCGAGGAACTCCTGCGGTCCCCAGACGGCGAGCGGGACCACCGGCGCGCCGGTGTCGATGGCCAGCCGAGCCACGCCGGTCCGTGCCCGCATCGGCCAGTAGCCGGGGTCGCGCGTCGTCGTACCCTCCGGGTAGATCACGACCACCTCGCCGGAGCGCACCGCTTCGGCGGCCGCGGCGAGCGCGAGCCGCGCGTCTGCGGTGTGCCGGTCGACCGGGATCTGCCCTGCCCCGCGCAGGAGGTGGCCGATCACCGGCAGCCGGAACACCGACGCCTTGCCCATCAGCCGCGGCCGCCGTCCGGCGTCGTGCACGTAGACGCCGACCGCAAACGGGTCGGCGATCGACACGTGGTTGACCGCGACGATCGCACCGCCCTCGGCGGGGATGTGCTCCTGGCCGCGGAAGTCGCGGCGGAACAGCACCGCGGTCAACGGCTTCACCAGTGCGGCGGCGACGGCGTACGACGGCTCCACCGGTCACGCCCTCCCGCTGCTCACCCTCGCGCCGACCACGGCGACGCCACGACCACTGCCACGGCCACACCAGAGCTGGCTGGTGTGGCAGGGGACAGATCCTCTCGGCAGCCATCGGTGGTGTCCATCGCCGGCGCATCGCCGGCACGCCGCCCGCGAGTGGTTAGGCTCCGCGAGTGCCCGACTCCCCCGCCACCGATGCGTCGTGGGTGGTCGTCGTACCGGTCAAGGAGCTGGGCGCCGCGAAGTCGCGGCTGCACCCGCTCGCGCCGGCCGACCGCGCGGACCTCGCACTGGCGATGGCGTCCGACGTCGTCATCGCGACCCGCGCCAGCGCGTCGGTGGTCGCGGTGTTCGTCATCACCAACGACCTGCGCGCGGCCGAGGCGTGCGCCGCGCTGGGTGCGCACGTCATCGCCGACGCGGACGACGCCGGGCTCAACCCCGCGCTGGAGAACGCCGCCCGGGCGGCCGTCTCTTGGCACCCGCGCGCCGGAGTCGCGGCGCTCGCCGCAGACCTGCCCGCACTGCGAACCGCGGAGGTCGACGCCGCGCTGACCGCTGCGGCACGGCACCACCGGGCATTCGTGCCGGACTGGCGGACGACCGGCACCACTTTGCTCGCTGCGCGAGCCGGCGTACCGCTCGCGCCGGCGTTCGGACACGGTTCGCGCGACGGCCACCGCAGCTCCGGCGCCGTCGAGCTGATGACCGCCGAGTGGCTCGGTCTGCGCCGCGACGTCGACACCCCTGAGGACCTGCGCGCTGCGGGCCAGCTCGGCGTCGGCCCGTGCACCCGCCGAGTGCTCGACCGGCTCGGGATGGTGCCGTGACCGTCGGTAGACTGCCGCGACAGCCGCTCGGAGGGAGCAACGCGATGGCACAGGGCACGGTCAAGCACTTCGACCCCAAGACGCGCAGCGGCTCGGTGCTGCTGGACGACGGAACCGAGATCGCCATCCCCGCCGATGCGTTCGACGGCTCGGAGCTGCTCGAGCTGCGCTTCGGGCAGCGGGTCAGGTTCGAGCTGGACACCGTCGGCGATCAGCAGCAGATCCGCAGCATCGGACTGGTGACGATGTCGCGCGGCTGACCCCGCGGCACACACGAAGGGCCTCCGGCGATGCCGGAGGCCCTTCGCCGTAGCTGTGCTCGGGTCAGCCCTTCTTGGCTGCCTTGCGCGCCGGTGCCTTCTTGGCGGCGGACGACTTGCTCGCCAGCGCCTTGCCGGCAGTCTTCTTCGCGCCGCCCGACGTGCTCTTGCTCGCGAGCGTCTTCGCCGCCGTCGACCTGCTGCCCGTCGACCGGCTGGTGGTCGACTTGCTCGGCGTGGTCGTCTTCGCGGCCGCGCTCCTGCTCGCCGTGGTCTTCTTCGCAGCCGTGCTCTTGGCCGCCGCGGGCTTCGCCGCCGCCCGGCCGGACGCGCGGCCGGACGCGGTGGACGCTGCGCCTGCGGTCGCCTTCGCGGGCTTCTTGGCACCGGACACGACATCCTTGAAGCCCTGCCCGGCGCGGAACGCCGGGACGGAGGTCTTCTTCACCTTCACGGTGGCACCGGTGGCGGGGTTGCGAGCCGTGCGCGCTGCGCGGTTGCGCTTCTCGAATACGCCGAACCCGGTGAGCGCGACCTTCTCACCCCTGGCGACGGCGCGCTGGATCTCGTCGAACACCGTGTCGACCAGCTTCGACGCTGCGCCGCGACCTTCGCCCAGCCGGTCGCCAACGGCTTGGATCAGCTCGGACTTGTTCACCTAACACACCTCCGGAACATGTCGTGGCCCAGTGCCCGACATGCGCACGCTACGGCTGCCGGCACAGCGACACAACGTTATGCGGCCTTTTCTTCCTTGTGTCGCAAGGGAATCTCGGGTTGCACGACGGTCGTCCGGTGCAGTCTCCGGCGTCCGACGAATGCCGGACGGCGCGGTCACAAGCAGCCGAACTCCTTGTGCCGCAGCGCTTTCGGCCCGCACAGCGCTGGTGTCCGCTACTCGTCCTGTACGGCGTAGCGTCCTGCGTCGAGGTCGGCGACGAGCGAGTCGAGCCGCTGCGATGCGCGGGCCAGGTCGTGCTTCGACGCGTTGGTGATGGCGATCAGCCGCCGTACGACGGCGCCTTTGGTCTCGTCGTCTGCGTCGATGGATCGCACCCGCAGGTGTGCGTCGCGCAGCCGGCGGGACAGGTCGTCGAAGAGGTCGTCGTCTGCCATGCCGTCATTGTGCCGGTGCAATACCGCGCTCGTCGCCGACAGGTCCGCCGACCTCGCTAGGCGACGCGCGGCTTCCAGGACGGCCGGGTGCGCTCGAACGACTCGATCGCATCAGCGTGCCGCAGCGTCAGGCCGACGTCGTCGAGTCCCTCCATCAGCCGCCACCTGGTGTACTCGTCGACGTCGAAGCCCGCGACGACGGCACCGGCGCGCAGCTGGCGCGCCGCCAGGTCGACCGTGACCTCGGTGGACGGATCCGCCTCGACCGCCGACTGCAGCCGCTCGACCGTCTCCGCCGGCAGCTGCACCGGCAGCAGGCCGACCTTCGTGCAGTTGTTGCGGAAGATGTCGGCGAACTCCGCCGAGACGATTGCGCGGAAGCCGTAGTCCTCCAGCGCCCAGACGGCGTGCTCCCGCGACGAGCCGGTCCCGAAGTTAGGCCCGGCGAGCAGGACGGACGCGCCGGCGTACTCCGGCTGGTTGAGGACGAAGTCCGGGTCCTCGCGCCACTCGGCGAACAGCCCCGCGCCGAAGCCGGTGCGCTCCACTCGCTTCAGCCAGTCGCTCGGGATGATCTGGTCGGTGTCGACGTCGGACCGGCGCAGCGGCACTGCTCGGCCAGTGACGATGGTGAACGGCTGCACGGCTCAGGCCTCCAGGTCGGTCGGCGCGGACAGCCGGCCGGTGATCGCGGTCGCGGCCGCGACCTGCGGCGAGACGAGGTGGGTGCGTCCGCCGCGGCCCTGCCGGCCCTCGAAGTTGCGGTTGGAGGTCGAGGCCGACCGCTCGCCGGGTCGCAGCGTGTCGGGGTTCATGCCGAGGCACATCGAGCAGCCGGCGGAACGCCACTCGAACCCGGCTTCGGCGAACACCCGGTCGAGCCCCTCGCTCTCCGCCTGGACCTTGACGGCCATCGAGCCGGGGACGACGAGCGCGCGCATACCGGCACGTACCTGCCGGCCGCGGACGACGTCAGCCGCGGCGCGCAGGTCCTCGATCCGGCCGTTGGTGCAGGAGCCGATGAAGACCGTGTCCACGGTGATCTCGCGCAGCGGCGTGCCGGCCGTCAGCCCCATGTAGGCGAGCGCGCGCTCCGCGGCGTCGCGGACGCCTGGATCGTCGTACGACGCGGGGTCGGGCACCGCGGAGCCGAGTGGCGCGCCCTGCCCCGGGTTGGTGCCCCAGGTGACGAACGGCGTCAGCGTCGTCGCGTCGAGGTGCACCTCGCGATCGAAGACCGCGTCCTCGTCGGTGACCAGCGTCCGCCAGTACGCCACGGCAGCATCCCAGTCGTCGCCGGACGGCGCGTTTGGGCGGTCGCGCAGGTAGTTGAACGTCGTCTCGTCCGGCGCGATCAGCCCCGCCCGCGCGCCCGCCTCGATCGACATGTTGCAGACCGTCATCCGGCCCTCCATCGACAGCGCGCGGATCGCCTCGCCGCGGTACTCGATCACGTGGCCGGCCCCGCCGCCCGTGCCGATCTGCGCGATGACCGCGAGCACGAGGTCCTTGGGCGTCACGCCCGGCGGCAGCGCGCCGTCGACCGTGACCGCCATCGTCCGCGGCCTGCTCTGCGGCAGCGTCTGCGTGGCGAGGACGTGCTCGACCTCGCTGGTGCCGATCCCGAAGGCCAGCGCGCCGAACGCGCCGTGCGTCGAGGTGTGGCTGTCACCGCACACGATCGTCATGCCGGGCTGCGTCACGCCGAGCTGCGGGCCGATGACGTGGACGATGCCCTGTCCCGCCGAACCCATCCGGTGCAGCCGGATCCCGAACTCCGCGCAGTTGGTGCGCAGGGCATCGACCTGGGCGCGCGAGACCGGGTCGGCGATCGGCACGTCGACGTCGGTGGTCGGGACGTTGTGGTCCTCGGTGGCGAGAGTGAGGTCCGGCCGGCGGACCGGGCGGCCGGCGAGCCGAAGGCCATCGAACGCCTGCGGCGACGTCACCTCGTGCACCAGGTGCAGGTCGATGAAGATCAGGTCCGGCTCGCCGTCGGCCGACCGGACGACGTGGTCGTCCCATACCTTCTGGGAAAGCGTGCGCCCCATGGCCTGGTCTCACAATCTGGGATACAGTATTTCGTATGACGGACACTCTAAGCGGCGTCGGCGTACTCGACAAGGCGGTAGGCATCCTGGACGCCCTCTCGGCGGGGCCGCTATCGCTCGCCGACCTCACCGCAGCGACCGGGCTGCCCCGGGCGACGGCCTACCGGCTCGCCTCGG
>DASQMY010000139.1:0-5019 GCA_035645255.1 Mycobacteriales bacterium | reverse complement strand
CTGTTTTGGGACCGGGGGCCATGAATCGGGGAGACACCCCAGTAAACCGCATGTCCGGCGCCGGTGTTCCAGCGTCTGTGCACTTCGACGTCCCTCGGCGCCGTGCCGTGCCAGCAACGGGACGGAGTTGCACCCTGCACGTCTCGCCAGGAACCTGACATGCAGCCTGCAACTCACGGTGCGTGCGGGCGGGCGCGGGGCTCCGCAGTCGGGACGTACGCCGAGACGCCCGGCACGTGGTGCGTGCCGGGCGTCTCGAGTGACTGCTGCGTGCGACTAGGTGGTGCTGCCGCCGCCGTAGGTGCCGCCGCTGCCCGACTTGCTGTAGCCGGAGCCACCGCTGTAGCCGCCCGCGTCCGGGGCGACGTAGTCGGAGCTGACGTCGGTGCCGTGCTCGGTGCCGGTCGTCGTGCCGGTGCCGTACGACGTGCTGGTGCTGTAGGTCGACTCTCCGCTGCCGGAGCCGCTGGACGCGGTCTCCTTCACCGTCGAGGCGGAGTCCTGCGTCTGCCCGGCGACCGTGCTCGCCGAGGTCTTGGCCTGCTCCTTGACCTGGCTGCCCTGGTCCGTCGCGGTCGACTTCACCGCGTCGGCGGCCTCGGTCGCGGAGTCCTTGACGGACTGCACGGCCTGCTCCGCCTGCGGCTGCAGGTTGTCCTTGATCTCCGAGACGACCTGGCCGGCCTGCGCCTTGAGCGGCTCGGCGAGGTTGCTCGCCTGCTCCTTGACCTTGTCCGCAGCCTGCCGCTCAGCCTTGGTGCTCGGCAGGACCGTCGACGCCAGCCAACCGGCGCCGAACGCGATCAGGCCCGCGGCGAACGGGTTGCCCTGCGCCTTCTGCTTGGCCATCTGCGGCGCGCCGGTGACCGTGCTGCCGACCGACGATGCGGCCGAGCTGACCGCGTCGCCCGCGGACGATGCCTTGTCGCCGATCGTCGACGTCGCGGAGCTGGTGCCCCCGACGACCGTCGATCGCGTGCTGTCTGCGCCACCCATGACCTTCTCCTTCGCCGTGTCCGCAGTCCCCATGACCTTGTCCTTGGCGTCGGAGAACGTGGACTTCACCTTGTCGACGCGTCGCTCCGCGATGCGGGCGGGGCTGATCTTCTCGGTCAGCGTGTCGACGTCCCGGCCGAGCTCGGCCCGGGTCTGCTCGATCTCGGCCCTTATCTCGTCCGGTTCTTTGCCCACTGCACATCCTCCTTGAGTGTCTCTACCGTCTGCTCCGGCTTGGGGTTGACCTTCTTCATCTGCTCGCGGCCCTTGCTGTAGAGCACGGCCGCCACGATCGCCCAGAGAACGGCGACGATCGCGAAACCCCAGCCCCACGAGAAGTCGAACAGGTCGGAGAGCGCCCACGACAGGGCGAGCGACAGGAACAGCGCGACCATGTGGCCGGCGTAACCCGCCCCGCCCAGCATGCCGACGCCCTTGCCTGCCTTCTGCGCCTCGACCTTCATCTCGGCCTTGGCCAGCTCGAGCTCCTTGCGCATCAGCGTCGACAGGTCGGACGTGACCTCACTGATCAGCTCACCCACCGATGCCTGCGACACGTCGCGGGTGACCGTCGCGTCGTGCGTGGTCTCCTGCGACATGCTCACCGCCCCGCGCTCGCTCGGATATGGATCGGCCATCTAGATCGAGCCTCCGGTGTCGGTGCGCCGCGGCTCGGCCGGGTAGGTCTCGTCGGTGCCGAACCCGCCCGCGTCATAGCCCGCGGTCTCCGTGCCGTAGCCGGTGGTGACGCCGCTGGCCGGTGCGCCTGCAGCAGTGCCATAGGTGCCGGTCGTCCCGGCGTACTCCGTGCCTGTGGCGTAGGTCTCCGTCGCGTAGGTCCCGGTCCCGTAGGTTTCGGTCCCGTAGGTGCTGCCGGAGGTGGCGTAGGTGCCGCCGGTGCCCGCGTAGAAGTCCTTGTCGTCGTCGCCGTCCGACGTGGCGCCCTTGACCATGCGACCGGTCAGGAAGCCCGCCGCGGCCGCTCCGAGCAGGAAGCCGCCCGGCTTGTTCCGCCCGAACCGGCGGACCTCGTCGAGCAGCTGCTGCGGGTCGGCGTTCTCGAGCCGCTCCGCGATCTGCTGCACCTTCTCGCTGATCTGCTGGACGATGTCCGCTACAGGGCCGGTCGGGGCCTCGCCGCGGGTGACACCCTGCAGCTGGTCGGCGACCGACCTGACCGCCTGCGCAGCTTTCTGCTGCTGCTGACCGGCCTGCTGCGAGACCTGCTGCCTCGCCTGCCCGGCCAGGTCCTTGATCTGCGTCTTGGCCTCGCCGGCGACGTTTCCGACCTGCTCCTTCGCCGTGCCGGCGACCTCGGATGCCGCCTGCGTGGCCGTCTGCGTCACCGCACCGGCCTCATCCTTGGCGGTGCCGGCAACGTTCCCCGCCTCCGCCATGGCCGTGTCCTTGACCTGGGGGCTCGACGAGCCCGGGGTCGCGGTGACCTGCTCGTATGCAGTCACGTGGCCTCCTCATTCCGTCTAGATGCTTGACGTATCGATGCCCGCATAGTCCTGAAGGAAACGGCGGTCCAGATGTGTAGCGCTCGAGTGCGCGCGACCTAACGTGAGCGCTAGGTCAGGTGGGTGGCGATCCGGCGAACACCTGCCCGCACCGGGTTTGGATAGCGTCGCGGGGAGCATCCGGCGACGAGAGGACCAGCCAGGTGGGCGCACTGCGCATCAGACCCGACGTCGCCGCCGCCGTCGCCGACGGCCGCGCGGTCGTCGCGCTGGAGAGCACGATCATCGCGCACGGCCTGCCGAGACCCGACAACCTCCGCGTCGCCCGGGAGGTCGAGGCGGTCGTCGCCGACACCGGCGCGTTGGCGGTCACCATCGGCGTGCTGGACGGTGTCGCGATCGTCGGGCTCGACGACGCTGAGTTGGTCCGGCTCGCCAGCGGCGCCGACGTCGCCAAGCTCAGCGCCCGTGACCTGGCCGCGGCTGTCGCGCAGGGCCGCGACGGAGCGACGACGGTCGCCAGCACCGCGGTGCTCGCCGCGCGAGCCGGCATCAAGCTGTTCGCGACAGGCGGGCTCGGCGGCGTCCACCGGGCAGCCCGGGACAGCTGGGACGAGTCGGCGGACCTGTCGACGCTCGCCGAGACCGCGATCACGGTGGTCTGCGCCGGCGTGAAGTCGATCCTCGACGTCGCGGCCACACTGGAGCGGCTCGAGTCGCTGAGCGTGCCCGTCGTCGGCTACCGGACGCACTCGTTCCCAGGCTTCTACCTCACCGACTCCGGCTACCCGCTCGACTGGAGCGTCACGTCGGCCGGCGGCGTCGCCCGGATCATGCGCGCGCGGCAGGAGCTCGGCGTCGACAACCGCGCGTTGATCGTCGCGAATCCGCTGCCGGAGGACGAGCAGCTGGACCCGGAGCTGCACGACCGCGTCCTGAATCAGGGCCTCGCGCGGCTGGAGACCGCCGGCGTCCAGGGCAAGGGCGTCACGCCGTTCCTGCTCGAGTACTTCCACCGGGAGACGCACGGTGCGAGCCTGGCCGCCAACACCAGGATCATCCGGCACAACGCGCGGCTCGCGGCGCAGATCGCCGTGGCATGGGCGGGGTCGGGCTGAGGGTCGTCGTGTGCGGCGACGTCGCGACCGACGTCGTCGCGCGGCTCCACGGGCCGCTGCAGCTGGCCAGCGACACCGGCGCCGACATCTGCTCGTACGGCGGCGGCTCGGCCGCCAACGTCGCCGCCTGGCTCGCCTGGTCCGGCGTACCGACGTCGTGGGTGGGACGGGTCGGTGCCGACGTGGCCGGGCGGGTCCTCGCCGAGGACCTCCGCGGCGGCGGTGTCGACGTCCGGGCGACCGTCGACCACGCGCGGCCCAGCGCGTCCGTCGTCGTCCTGGTGACGCACGACGGCGAGCGGACGATGCTCGCCGACCGCGGCGCAAGCGGCGCGCTGCAGCCGGGCGACCTCCCGGCCGAGCTGTTCGTCACCGGGAGCCACCTGCACCTGTCCGGCTACCCGCTGCTGCACGAGCCGTCGCGCATCGCGGCCCGCACCGCGCTGGAGCGGGCGGCCGCTGCCGGCATGACGACGTCGGTCGACGCGTCGTCCGCGGCACCGTTGCGGGAAGCCGGGGCGACCGAGTTCCTCGGCTGGATCGCCGGGGTCGATCTGCTGTTCGCGAACCGCGACGAGGCCGTCGTTCTGGTGGGCGAGCACCCCGGCGACGCGCTCGGTCGCCGCGTCGGCGCGAGCTGCCGCGCCGCAGTGGTCAAGCTGGGGGCCGCCGGTGCGACGTGGTCCGACGGCACCGACGAGGCGCACGTCGCGGCGGATCGGACGTCCGCCGTCGACACGACCGGGGCGGGCGACGCATTCGCTGCCGGCTTCCTCGCCGCCTGGCTGCAGGGCGGGCCGCCGGCGTCGGCGTTGGCGGCCGGCGCCCGGCTGGCTGCCCTTGCGGTCAGTCGCCTGGGCGGGCGTCCGCCGCGCTAGAGCTTGCCGCAGATCGCCGCGAGGAACGGGTAGGGGTTGGCGGCGCCGCCGCCGCCGGGGTGGGCCTCGAAGTGCACGTGCGGCGGCGTCGTACGCGCGTTGCCGGTGTTGCCGACGTAGGCGATCACGTCGCCGGCCCGGATCCGGGTGCCGACCGACGCGAGGTTCATGCTGTTGTGCGCGTAGTAGTAGCGGTCGCCGTTGTCGGCGCGGAGCCAGAGCGTGATCCCGCCGAGGCCGCCGTTGCCCCACTTGTCGATCACGCCGTCTGTCACGGCGTACGCCGGCGAGCCGTGCGGCGCGAACACGTCGGTCCCCTGGTGCCGGCGGCCACCCGAGCGCGGGAAGTGCCAGCTGTCGATGAAGCTGTTCTCCGGGCCGACCGGGCAGCTGTACCGCCCGCCCGCCGGGCGGTACGGGCTCGTGGCGTCGCCGCCGCCGGTCGGCGGCCGGACGCCGGTCGCCTGCTCGACGGCGTCCGCGGCCGCCTCCGCGGCCGCGATGGCTGCGGCGCTGGCGTCGGCGGCGGCCTGCGCCTGCGCCGCGAAGAGCGCAGCCAGCCGT
>DASQMY010000138.1:0-20401 GCA_035645255.1 Mycobacteriales bacterium | reverse complement strand
TCGCGCTCGGCCGCGCCCTCTACGCGCGGTCCGGCGGGACGACTCGGGCCACTGGTGCCCGCTCGCGGGAAGGACACCGGATGGGTCGCGCGTACGACGCGTGGGGCAGGATCAAGACCGCCTGGATCGACCACGACTCGGATCTGCTGTGGGAGCAGTACGCGCCCAACGGCGTCTATCTCGAGACGCTCAACCCGCCGCACGAGGGCCGCGACCTGATCAGGTCGTACGTCGACGACTTCACGTCGGCCCGGCCGAACATCACCATGGAGGACGTCCGGGTCATCGACGGTGGCGACGCGGTGTGTGTCGAGTGGCTGTTCTCCTACGACCAGCCCAACCGCCGGGTCACCAACCTGCGCCGCTGCTCGATCCTGACGGTCAACGCCGAGGGCCAGGTCCTCTACCACCGCGACTACACCTAGCCCCAGCACCGGCGCCGTTGCGGCGTTCGCTCGGGGACTACTGACCGATTGTGCCCAAGCCGCACGCTCAGCGAGTCGACGATCCACCGCGGGATCGGTCAGTCGTCGCGACGGGCGGCCGGGTCGGTGCAGCAGCGCCCCGAGACAGCAGAAGAGCGGCGACCTCGCGGTCGCCGCTCTTCTCCGTGCTGCAGCTGGTGGTTACAGCGTCGAGCGCGAGCGGTTGTTGCGCCCGGAGAACATGCGGAACAGCAGCAGCAGGCCGATGGCGGCCACGACCGACAGGATCCACTGGACGCCGTCGTTCTCCTTGCTGCCGTTCAGCGCGTCGCCGACGATGCCGCCGATCACCGCACCGGCGATACCGAGCAGGATCGTCGCGGGCAGGCTCATCGCGTCGCGACCGGGGAGGAGCGCACGAGCGATCAGTCCGATCACAGCGCCGATCACGATGTAGAGCAGGATGGTCACGATCAGGTCCACTGCAGCCTCCGGGTGGCGATGTCCGACGGCTGTCCCGCCGTCCGACAGCAAGATTCCCCGCTTCGACTTGACACATGCGTAGGCGACAGGGTTTATCCCGCGGCAAACGGGTGATCTAGCGGTGCCGCGCTCCACGCAGTGCTGAGTCAGAGGCGCCCGAAGCCGAGCGGGCGGGGGTCGACGTCCGCGATCTCGACGTAGGCGAGCTTGTCCACGGGCACGATGAGCCGCTTGCCCTTCTTGTCGACCAGGTTGAGCACGCCGCCGGTGGACACTGCTTCGGAGACCGTCTTGGCGACGTCGTCGGCCGAGCTCTCGGTGTCGATCTCGAGCTCGCGGGCGGCGTACTGCACGCCGATCTTGACCTCCACGGCAGTCCTTTCGGCTGGGCGCGCACGCGCGCGGCTGGTACGTCGTCTCTCCAGGCAGGCTAGTCGACGCACCGCCGGGAGATCGCCTCGAGCGGTTCTGCCCTCAGCCGAACGGGGCCGGTCAGTCACCCCTGCGACCGCTTCGCGACAGGCCGCGCCAGGCCAGCGCGGTCAGCAGCTCGACGGCGCGGTCCTGGCTGATCGTGTCGCGGTTGGCGAGCCACCAGCGGGCCGACACCTCGGCCTGTCCGGACAGCGCCACCGACAGCAGCCGCGCCTCGGCGACGGTGACGCCCATGTCGGCGGCGATCGTGTCGGCGATCGCGTCGACGCACTCGTCCAGCGCCCGTTCGACCCGCTCCCGCACCGCCGGCTCGTTGCGCACGTCGGACTCGAAGACCAGCCGGTACGCCGCGCCGTCGCGGGCGACGAAGCCGACGTACGCCGCGGTGCAGCGGTGCACACGCTCCCGGTTGTCGGTGGTCGAGTCGATCGCGCTGCGCACGTCGGTGACGAGCGCGTCGACGTGCCCGTCCAGCAGCGCGACGTAGAGCTCGAGCTTGCTCGGGAAGTGCTGGTACAGAACGGGTTTGCTGACGCCGGCCCGCTCTGCGATGTCATCCATCGCGGCGGCGTGGTAGCCCGCGGCGACGAACACCTCCTGCGCTGCGTCGAGCAGCTGCGCGCGCCGCTCCGGCCGGGGCAGCCGGCCGCGGCCGGGAGTGACGTCGGTGTCGGAGGCCGCGCCGGTGGAGCCGGTCATCTCGCCTCCGGACTCGGGCGGTGCTCACTGTTGCAAGCACCCGGATACGCGCACTACCGTCCAGTAACCTACTTGCGGGTAACTGTTGCCGCCAGTGTGCCGACGGAGGCCGCGATGTCGTTCAGCCTGACCCTCACCGAGGAGCAGACCGCGACGCAGAAGTGGGCGCACGAGTTCGCCGAGCGGGAGATCCGGCCGGTCGCGGCGGCGTACGACGAGAGCGAGGAGTTCCCCTGGCCGGTTGTCGACAAGGCCCGGGAGATCGGCCTGTACGGCCTCGAGTACTACCAGATGGCCGGGTCCGACGAGTCCGGGCTGACGTCCGCGATCGTGTCCGAGGAGCTGACCTGGGGGTGCGCCGGGATCGGTCTGGCGATCCTCGGCAGCGGGCTCGCCCTCGCCGGGCTCGCCGGCAGCGGGACGCCCGAGCAGTTCACGACGTGGGCACCGCGGATCTTCGCGAACGACGACGGGTCGACGGCGGTCGGGGCCTTCGCGGTCACCGAGCCGTCCGCCGGCTCGGACGTCTCCTCGCTGCGGACCCGCGCCGAGCGGGTCGCCGGCGGCTGGCGCCTGCACGGCACCAAGGTGTTCATCACCAACGGCGGCATCGCCGGCGTGCACGTCGTCGTCGCCACGGTCGACCCGGCACTTGGGCACAAGGGCCAGGCGACGTTCCTCGTGCCGCCGGGCACGCCGGGGCTGCGGCAGGGCAGGAAGGAACGCAAGCTCGGCATCCGCGCATCGCACACCGCGGAGATCGTCCTCGAGGACTGCGTCGTGCCCGACGACTGCCTGCTCGGCGGCGAGGACGCGCTCGCCCGCAAGATGGAGGCCGGCCGCACCGGTACGTCGACCCGCCGGTCCGGCGCGCTCTCGACGTTCGAGGCGACCAGGCCGTTCGTCGCCGCGCAGGCGCTCGGTATCGCGCGGGCGGCGTTCGAGTACTCACGCGACTACGCCAAGGAGCGGTTGGCGTTCGGCAAGCCGATCCTCAGCAACCAGGCGATCGCCTTCAAGCTCGCCGACATGGCGACGGAGATCGACTGCGCTCGGCTGCTCGTCTGGCGGGCGGCGTGGATGGGCCGCGCCGGTGTCCCCTTCAAGCAGGCCGAAGGGTCGATGTCCAAGCTGAAGGCGGGCGAGGTCGCCGTCTGGGTGACCGACCAGGCGATCCAGATCCTCGGCGGCTACGGCTACATCAAGGACTTCCCGGTCGAGAAGTGGCACCGTGACTCCAAGATCTACACGATCTTCGAGGGCACCAGTGAGATCCAGCGGCTGGTCATCTCGCGCGCGGTCGCCGCCGCGACCTGACGTCGCGGCGCGCACTCCCCCGCCGCGCGCCGTACGTGCGACCCCGGCAGACTGGTGACCGTTTTCCCGGTCGGTGGGCGCCCCTCCACGCAGGAGCCGCGAGCAGGAAACGGTCACCAGTCACGGATGGCGCCGACGCGGTCGAACGCCCGCCGCACGGTCGCGACGACGTACCCCGGTCGGTTGCGGACGTGCGGGTCGGTGAATCGCCGCACCAGCCAGCGCTGCTCTTCCAGAGCGTTCTGCCGGATCCGGTCGTGGTGGACATCTCTGCGCGCAGGTGCGGCTCCCGACCGTCTGCCTCGATCGCCAGTCCGCAGAAGTGCCGGTCCGGCACGCCGATGAGCGCCGCCGGGTGGGCGATGTCGATCCGGCCGACCACCTCGGTCGAGGAGAACGGCAGCTGCAGCTCCGGATAGGGCAGCCCGTTGTCGAACAGCAGCAGCAGTCTGATCGCGGTCTCCAGCGGCGATTCGCGACGGAGACACCGCGCGCTCGCGGCCGGAAGCGGCGAGTCGCTCCGAGACCTCCTCCGCGGTCACGAGCTCTTGCCGGAACGCCGACTCCAGCAGGCAGACGGCGACGACCTGTTCCGATCGCCGGGCGCAGTCGACGACGGTGCGCAGCGGGCTCGTGATCGGCAGCGCGCCCTCGTACCCCAGGTCCGACTCCGGTACGGCGGACCGCAGCACCCGTACGCCGGGCCGGCTGACCGGGTGCCGCTCCGGCGGCACGAGCACCGCGATGCGGGCGACGGTCGGCGCACCGGCGATGCCGAGAATCCGCGCTGCGGTCTCGCCGCCCGCGACCGCGCCGGCCTGGCGGACGGCCGCCTCGACGCGCACTCGCCAGCGGTCCGGTCGTCACTCATCGCCGAGGGCACGGCCATCAACCCGCGCGCGTGCCGGACCAGGATGCCGTCGGCGGCCGCGGCGTCCAGTGCTAGCCGGACGAGGCCGGCGGCACCCGGCTGCCGCGTGGCGACGAGGCCGCTCTGTGGCAGGGCGAGTGCGGCCAGCTGCTCTCCGGTGGGTTGGATGAGCCGACGATGGTCCGCCGGCCCGCCACCGCCCGGCGTAGCCGTGACATCTGTGGAGAGCCCGGTTGACGGACAGCTCGCCGTCCACACCCGTCGACCGCGTGACTGGTGACCGTTGTCTGCTCGCGCCCACGCGTGGCTGCGGCCTCGTCGACCGGGAAAACGGTCACCAGTCAGGTGTAGGACGACCGTGCGCGGCCGCCTGCGCCGACCAGAGCCGCTACGTGCGGTGCGGGAAGTGCAGACGCCGTCGCCGCCGCGGACCGGTGGTGCCGGCGTCGATGCCGTGCGGGAACAGCTCCAGGTAGATCAGCTTGGCGGCGCCGACGAACGGCACGGCGATCAGCGCGCCGACGACACCGCCAGCCGCGACGCCGATCAGCGCAGCCGCCATCGTCGCCACCGGCGACAGCTTGACCGCCTGGCCGATGACGATCGGCTGCAGGACGTTGTTCTCCAGCTGCAGGTAGAGCAGGAAGAGCACGGCCGCGATCAGCCCGGTCGTCGGGCTCCTGCTGAACGCCATGATGACGAACGGAAACCCGCCCGCCGCGCCGCCGATCTGCGGGACGAGGTCGAACAGCATGACGTTGACCGCGAGCAGCGGCGTGAGCGGGATGCCGAGGATCAGGCCGACGGACAGCGTGTAGATGCCGGCGATCGTCGCGACGAGCAGCGACCCCGCGACGTAGCGGCCGATCGCCCGGTAGGCGAGCGCGCCGAGCCGGTCGGTGACCCCGCGCCGTTCCGCCGGCACCAGCCGCCGGGCGTGCTCGACCAGCCGCCCGCCGTCGACCAGCAGGCAGATCGCGATGAGCAGCACGATCCCGCCGGCGAAGAACCCGGATACGACGGACCGGAGGGCAGTGCCCAGCGGGCTGAGGTCCTCGCGCAGCCGCTCCGGGAGGTTCTCCACCGCCGCTGTTATCCGGGCCGGTATGTCGGCCCGCTCCAGCGCGGGACCGACGACCGGCAGCTGGCCCAGCTCGGCGATGCTCTTGGGCAGCTGCCTGCCGAGCCCCTCCACCTGTCCGACGGCCGGCGGGATCAGCAGCACGGCGACCGCAGCGAAGACGAGGAACGAGATCGCGAAGACCGTGGCGACAGCGAGCGGTCGGCGCATCCGGGTCCGGGCCATCAGGAACTCCACGACCGGGTTGAGCGCGAGCGCGAACATCGACCCGATGACCAGCGCGGTCATCGCCCGCGGAGCGGCGCGCACGGTGCTCAGGACCGTGTAGAGCGAGACGAGGCAGGTGATCAGGACGAGCACCGAGCGCATGTCGAGGTCGTAGCGGACGGTCTCCGTCGCCCGGGCGGCACCCGGCACGCCTGAGCTCATAGGTCGGGCCACGCCGGTAGCCTAGCCGCCATGGCGGCTGCCCCTGCGCGTCCTCGGCTGAGCATCTCAGCGCGGTCGATCGTCCTCGCCGTCGGTCTGCTCGCGCTGATGCTCGTGCTGCTGCGGATGGTGTCCGCCGCCGGCCGGGTCATCGGCTGGATGCTCGTCGCCGGCGCGCTGGCCGGCCTGCTGCACCCCCTGGTGAGCTTCCTCGCCCGCCGGCTGCCCAGGGGGCTCGCGGCCGTGCTGGTCGTGCTCTGCGGCGTCGCGGTCGTCGCGCTGGTCACCCGCGGGCTCGTCAACGACCTCCTCAACGAGACCGAGCGGCTCCGCCTCAACGCACGCGACGCGACCGCGGAGCTGCAGCAGAGCGAGCGCTTCGGCGAGTTCGCCGAGTCGATCGACCTGCAGCAGCGGACCGACGACTTCATCCGCGCGGTCCCCGACCGGCTCTCCGGAGGCGGTACGGCGGCCGAGCGGCTGCGAGCGGCGGCGACCCGGGGCGTCGCGTTCCTCGCGACCGGGGTGCTGACGCTCTTCCTGCTCCTGCACGGACCGAGGATCGCGCGCGCCGGTCTCGCGCAGATCGCCGACCCGGCGCGCCGCGAACGCGTGCACGACATCGGCGTGTCGGCCTACCGGCGCGGCTTCGGCTATGCGCGCGGGACGCTGCTCCAGGCGGCCGTCGCCGGCGGGGTCGCCTACCTGCTGGCCCGCGGGGCGGGCGTCCGCGGCGCCGGTGCGCTGGCGGTGTGGGTCGCGCTGTGGGACGTCGTACCGGTCATCGGCGCGGTCGTCGGCGCGCTGCCGATCGTCGTGCTCGCCGCCGTCGAGAAGCCGCTCTACGGCGTGCTGCTGGCGTTCGGCTTCCTCGCGATGCAGGTCCTGGAGTCGGTCGAGTGGCAGCCGCGGCTGGAGCGCGCGACGCTGCGCCTCGGGCCGTTCATGACGGTGCTGCCCGGCCTGATCGGCTTCGAGGTGCGCGGGCTGCCCGGCGCGACGCTCGCCGTGCTGTTCGCGGCGATCGCCATGTCGGTCATCGACGACCTGACGCCCGCGGCGGAGCCGGTCAACCCCGCCGACGCCGCCGTCCGCGATCCGGTCGCCGACCCGGCGCATCCGCCGGTCGAGGACGAGCCGACGCGGCCGGCGGCGGCCCGCTGACTCAGCTGCGGTAGTCGTCCTCGTCGAACTCCACCGGGTGCGACTGCTCCAGCGCGTCAGCCTCCGGTACGCCGTCCGGCAGACCGGGGAGCGCAGTGATCCGGCCGCTCCCCGCGTCCTGCTGCTGCTCGACGGCGTCGGCCTCCGGGGTCTCCAGCGCGAGATCCGCCGGCCCGACGGTCGGCTGGTAGTCCTGCTGCTCGGCGACGTCGCTGTCGGGCGCCTCGATGTCGGGCATCGCGACCTGTCCTTCCCCGGTGGCGGTGGTGGGTCCGGCCCGCCGGCGCTGTCCGCCGGCCGGCCGTCGTACCGAACGATCCTAGGCGCCGCGCCCGTCGAGCTCGCGGCTGGTGTCCCGCACCCGCAGCGGGTCCGGCTGCGCCCGCTCTGGCATCCGGCGGAGGAACTCCGCCTCGAGCTCGAGCATCCGCTCGGTGTGCGCCTTGAGCGCGTCGGCGGACCCACCGAGGAACGTCTGGTGCCGCGTCTCGTGCAGGTGGGTCACCTCGCGCTCGAGGTCCTCGTCCGAGATCTCACCGGCCGGCACGCCGCGGCGGGTGACCTCCTTGTCGGTCACGTCGGCGGCCTGGGCGGCCTTCTCGTCGGCTTCCTGCGACAGGTCGGTGTCAGCCATGGTGCTCCTCACGTCGGGCGGTGTGGCGGTGCCTCTGCACCTGCCTTACCCGGGTGTCCGCGGACGTACCCCGGGTAACCGGTGCGCATGGCATCCGACACTCCCGGCATCGTGCTCGACGTCGACGGCACGCTCGTCGACAGCAACTACCTGCACGTCTACGCGTTCATCCGCGCGTTCCGCGACGCCGGGCACCAGGTGACCGCGGCGGACATCCACCGGCGGGTCGGGATGGGCGCCGACGTACTCGTGACCGACCTCCTCGGCGAGCTCGACGAGCAGGTCGTGGAGGGGCACACCAAGCACTACGAGCAGTTCTACGACGAGCTGACGGCATTCCCGGGAGCCGCCGACGCCGTGCGCGAGCTGGCCCGGCGCGGCGCGGCCGTCGTCCTCGCGTCGTCGGCCAGCGGCGTCGAGCTCGACGCGCTCCGCAAGGCGCTCGACGTCGACGCGGTGCTCAGCGGCTACACGTCGTCGTCGGACGCCGGCGAGGCCAAGCCGGCCCCCGACATCCTCGAGGTCGCGATGGCCAAGGCCGGGCTGCACCCGTCGAGCACGGTCATGGTCGGCGACACGGTCTGGGACGTGGAAGCGGCCGCGCGGGCCGGCATCCCGTGCATCGGCGTGCTGTCCGGCGGCGTAGCGCGCGCGGTGCTGTCCGAGGCCGGAGCGGTCGAGGTGTACGACGACGTCGCGCAGCTCCTGGAGCGGATCGACGACTCGCTGATCGGCCACCTGCTGCGGACCGGCCGCCTGTCGTAGGCGCCCGCGTCGCGCGCGGAGCGCGGGCACGTGATCGCGGCTGCCTAGTTCAGACCGCCTTCGGCAGCTTCTGCTTCAAGGTCAGCGTCGGAGCGAACAGGTCGCCGGTCTCCTCGACCCGGCGCAGCACGTCGTGCGTCTCGAAGACCAGGTACGCCGGGTCGCCCTTGTCGAGACACGTCTCCACCTCGTCCCAGGTGATCGGGGTCGAGACGGTGGGGCGCGCCCTGGCGCGCAGCGAGTAGACGCAGATCGTCGTCTTGGCGGAGACGTTCTGGCTCCAGTCGACGAGGACCTTGCCGTGCCGCAGGTCCTTCTTCATGTTGTGCACGACGAGCTCGGGGTGCTCCCGCTCCATCCGCTGCGCCAGCGCCTTCGCGAACGGCGTGACCGCGTCGTACGACGTCGGCGTGTTGAGCGGGACGTAGACCTGCATCCCCTTGGAGCCCGACGACTTGGGGAACATCTCCAGCCCGTGCTCGGCGAAGTAGTCGCGCAGCCACAGCGCCACCTGGCAGCACTGCACGATGTCGGCCGGCGCACCGGGATCGAGGTCGTAGACCATCATCGTCGGCCGGTCCGGCGTCTTGGCGACGTGCATGGACGTGTGCAGCTCGAGGTCGGCGAGGTTGGCCGCCCACACCAGGGTCGGCAGCGCGTCGACCGTGCAGTAGTCGATGTCGCGGCCGTTGTCCTTGCTCCAGATCGGCACGGTCCTGACCCACTCCGGCCGGTGCTTCGGGCAGTTCTTCTCGAAGAAGAACTGGCCGTCGACGCCGTCGGGGTAGCGCTTCATGGTGAGCGGCCGGTTCTTCAGGTGCGGAAGCAGCACCGGCGCGATCCGCGTGTAGTAGTCGATGACCTGCGCCTTCGTGAACCCGGCCTGCGGGTAGAGCACCTTGTCGAGGTTGGACAGGGTCAGCGTCCGGTTGCCGACCTGCACCTCGACCTTCTTGCTGGCGGGGCTCACGTGGCCACCTCTCGTACGACGTCGGTCGCGGGCTTGTCCTCGCGCAGTCCCTTGTACGACGGGTGCCGGAGCACGCCGGCCTTGGTCCACTCCGTGTAGTCGACCTCGCAGACCAGCGTCGGCTCGACGTACACCGCGTTCTTGGCGTGCGTGCGCGGGACGCTGGTGCCGAACGGGCTGTCGTCGCGGCGGAGCTTGCCGAGCCGGCGCTCGAGGTCGCTCAGCACGCCTGCCGTGAAGCCGGTGCCGACGTGTCCGGCGTAGCGCAGCGTCCCGCCCGGCTCGTCGTACACGCCGATCAGCAGCGAACCGATGCGGCCCTCGCGGTTGCCCTCGCCGTGCGTCCACCCGCCGATGACGACCTCCTGCCGCGAGATGTTCTTGATCTTCAGCCAGCAGTCGGAGCGCTTCCCCGGGTAGTAGCACGAGTCCGCCTTCTTTGCGATCACGCCCTCGAGCTGCTGTGCCTGGCTGGCGGCCACCAGCGCCTTGCCCTCGTCGAGGAAGTACGGCGGCGTGTCCCAGCAGCCGCCCTTGAGCTCGAGTCCTTCGAGCAGCTCGCGGCGCTCGGTGTAGGGGAGCTCGACCGTGGAGTGGCCGTCGAGGTAGAGGACGTCGAAGACCAGGTAGGCGATCGGCACCTCCTTCATCAGCCGGCGCACCTTCGCCTCGCCGGTGACGTGCATCCGGTTCTGCAGCCGCTCGAAGCTCGGCCGGCCGGCCTCGTCGAAGGCGACCACCTCACCGTCGAGCACGACGGTCGTCGAGCCGAGCATCAGGCCCATGTCCCGCAGCTCCGGGTAGCGCGGCGTGATGTCCAGCATGTTGCGGCTGACCATCCGGATCCGGCCGCCCTCCACGTGGGTGATCGCGCGGACGCCGTCCCACTTGAACTCGTAGGCCCAGCCCTTGCCGCGCGGCGGCTCGGTGCGGGCGACGGCGAGCATCGGCGCGACGGTGTCGGGCATCGGCTCCCAGTCCGGTTCGGGCGGCGGGTCGAGACGGCGGATCAGCCACTGGCGGCCGTCGCGGCCGCCGGTGCGGATGAGCACGTACTCACCCTGCACCCGGCCGCCGTGCAGCCGGAACTTCACCTTCGCCTCGGTCCACTCCAGCAGGTCGTAGGTGCCTTTGTCCCACACCGAGACGTGGCCGCCGCCGTACTCGCCCTTGGGGATGTCGCCCTCGAACGTGAAGTAGCTCAGCGGGTGGTCCTCGGTGTGCACGGCGAGCCCCTTGGCGGCGGGGTCGAGCGGCAGCCCCTTCGGCACCGCCCACGACACGCCGACACCCTCGTGCTCCAGGCGCAGGTCCCAGTGCAGCGCGGTCGCGTGGTGCTCCTGGACGACGAATCGGGGCTTCTTGGTACGGCGGCGCGCCGGCTTGTCCGACGCGGGCTCCTTGGTCTTGGTGAAGTCCCGCATCGACTGGTAGGTCTCGAGCTTGCCGGCCATGACCGGAGCGCTACCCGTTCTCACGGCGTTCGCACCGGCTCCGTGGACGGGGCGCCGCCGACGGCCCGTGTGAACCCGTCGCGGGGTGAGGGAGTAGCGCGCAGGCCGCTCGGGTAGGACGATCTTCTCCAGGGGGCGGCACAAGGCTGGCCGCCCAGCGGCGGAAGAGGCGAAGACGTGCGGTCGATCTGGAAAGGCTCGATCTCGTTCGGCCTCGTCACGATCCCGGTCAAGCTGTACTCGGCGACCGAGGAGCGCGACGTCCAGTTCAACCAGGTGCACCGCGACGACGGCGGCCGCATCCGCTACAAGCGCATCTGCGAGCTGGACAACAAGGAAGTCCAGTACGCCGAGATCGCGAAGGGCTACCAGATGCCCGGCGGCGAGGTCGTGGTGCTCACCGACGACGACTTCAAGGACCTCCCGCTGACGACCAGCCGGGCGATCGACGTGCTCGAGTTCGTCCCGCTCGAGCAGGTCGACCCGATCCACTTCGCCAAGAGCTACTACCTCGAGCCGGAGAAGTCGGGCGTCAAGCCCTACGTCCTGCTCCGCGAGGCGCTGGAGCAGTCCGGTCGCGTCGCGCTGGTCAAGGTGGCCCTGCGCCAGCGCGAGCAGCTCGCCACCCTGCGGGTCAAGGACGGCGTGTTCGTCCTGGAGACCATGCTCTGGCCGGACGAGATCCGGACGCCGGACTTCGGCTTCCTCGACGACGACGTCTCGGTCCGGCCGCAGGAGGTGTCGATGGCGGGGGCGCTGATCGACAGCCTGAGCGCCGACTTCGACCCGTCGCAGTACACCGACGCCTACCGCGAGGCGCTCACCGAGATGATCGAGGCCAAGGTCGCCGGTCGCGAGGTTGTCCAGCCCGCCGACGCACCGGCCGAGTCCGGGGCGGTGGTCGACCTGATGTCGGCGCTGCGCGCGAGCGTCGAGGCGGCGAAGGCGAAGAAGACCGGGGGTACGGCGACGCCGGCCAGATCGGCGGACGCCGCGGACCCGGTGCCGGTCAAGAAGGCCGCCGCGAAGAAGGCCGCGCCGGCCAAGAAGGCCCCGGCCGCTGCGAAGAAGGCACCGGCCAAGAAGGCCACGCCGGAGAAGAAGGCGGCGCGCAAGTCCGCCTGAGCTGCTAGCGGCGCCGCTTGCGGTGCTTCTTCTGCAGCCGGTGGCCCCGCGGGCACCGGCGCCGACCCGGGACGATGTCGACGGTGCCGCACCAGCGGCAGCGCCGGTGAACGGTCGGCGTGGCCGTCAGCAGGGCGGCGGCCAGCGGGGCGAAGGTCACCGGGGCGGCAGGATGAACTGGGGCGGGCGACTCGACCGGCTGGGTCGGGGTCTGCGCTGCCCGCGGCTGCCAGGCCGGCGTGGGCAGGGTCGGCGTCTCGCGGACCGTCGGCTCCGCGGCCGGCGTGGAGCCGCCGTCGGCCGACCCGGCCAGCCGCTGGGCGAAGACGCCGTCGGCCGTGCGCGGGTGCTCCCGCGGCGCGCCGACCGGCCGGTCGGCCTCCGCAGAGCCGTTGGCGACCCCCCGCAGCGCAGCACCGAGCCGGGCTCCAGCGGGGGGTTCGCCGATCACCGGCGGGTCGTGCTCGGGAGACGCAATTTCGTCGTACCGCACTCGGCCCTTCCCCGCGCGTCGTACGTTGTCCGCTCAAGCAGTCGTCGCGCCGTACCGAGACCCGGTGCCGATGAATGTGTCTCGAGCGACGGCCTGGGGGGCTTCACGGTGACGGTAACGGACTACGGCGAGATCGTTGCGGCGATCCGCGCGGTCCCCGGTGTGGCCGATGCGGACGTCCAACCGGACGCCGACGGCGACGGCCTCGGCATGCTCCGGCTGTCGCTTACGCCCGGCTTCGACGAGGTCGACGTCGCGACCCGGGTCGGCCGGCTGCTCCGCGAGCGCTTCCGTCTCGGTGTGGACGCGGACCGGGTCCAGCTCGTCGAGGATGCCGACGTCACGCCGTCCGACAGCACGCCGCCGGTGGTCGACGAGCCGGAGGGTGATCCCGGCCGCGCGCGACCGGCGATCGCGCGCATGCACCTGGTGTCCGCGGGTCTCGACGTCACTGCCTCGGTGACCTTGCAGCACGCCGGTCGCAGCGCGATCGGTGAGGCCACCGGCGCGGCCACTCAGAAGGGTGTCCACCGGGCTGTCGCGATGGCGACGCTCGACGCCCTCGGCGGGCTGGTCAGCGAGCAGGTCCGCTTCGAGCTCGACCACCTCGACGTGACCCAGACCGGCCCCAGCCGAACCGTGCTGGCCGGGGTGACCCTCGTGACGTCCCGCGGGACCGAGCAGCTGACCGGCGCGGCGATGGTGCGCGAGGACGTCCGCCAGGCGGTCATCCGGGCGACGCTGGACTCGTTGAACCGCCGGATCGAGACCCTGCTCGCCTGACGTGGCCGGTCAGACCGACGCTGTCAGCCGGTAGACCGCGATGGAGGCGGTCCGGCGCGAGACAGCCGAGCTGAGCGAGTGCAGCGCGCTGCGGGTCACGTCGACGTGGATCTCGTTGCGCCAGCTGCGCGCCGCGGACGGGACCGTGAACGACACCGTCCTGGTCGTGCCGCTCGGCACGCTCACGCTGCCGATCGTCACCGTCCCGCCGAACGTCGTGCGCGCGACGAGCCGCACGGTCACCGCCCGGCCGCTGCCGCTCGTGGCGCGGATCTTGGTCGTGAGCCGCCGCACGTGGCGCAGGTCGACTGCGTCGCGCAGCTTCGCCCCTGCGTTGCCGCCGGTGCCGTTGACCGTCTCCTTGACCGACAACCGCAGCGCGTTGTCGACGCCGGCCACCGGCCGGTCGGTGTAGGCGCTGGCCGACATGCCGCTGGAGGCGTACGAAGCGAACCGCTGGTCCGAGCCGGCCTCGAAGCCGCCCAGGCTTGTATACGTGCTCAGCACGCGCGTGTCAGCCCGGCCGCCGTAGGCCGGGACCCTGGTCGAGCCGTACGTCGTCGAGTAGCTGCTCACGAAGTTCTGGGTGTTGTAGCCGGAGCCGTCGGGCCGCTCGACCCAGCCGATCCCGATGTGGCGGAACGACGCGTTCAGGATGTTCGCGCGGTGCGGTGCGGAGTTCCAGTAGGCCTGGAACAGGCCGTCGGCGTCGGCGCCGTAGCCGTAGCCGACGTTCTCGCCGATCGAGCGCCAGGCGGATCCGCCGGACGCCTGCAGCTGCGACACCATGTTGGGGTTGTGGTACATCCGCTGCTGCGTCGCCTGGGTCAGCGCCCAGCGGCGCGCCACGTCGCTGTAGCCGGCCGCCACCCGCAGCGCCGGGATGCCGCGCGCGACGCGGGCCGCGTTGATCCGGGAGACCAGGCGGGCCTCGACGGAGTTCAACCGGACCCCGCTGGAGGTGGTGAACGCCTCGGCCGGCCGCGCGAATGCACCCAGGCCGACCAGCAGGGCGGCGACGACGAGAGCAACGGCGGGCGCACGGTAGGTCTGGCGCGGCCGGGGGGACGTGGCGTTATGCACGAGGAGAGCTCCAATTGTTTGGTGGCTCTCTGTGCATCGGTTCGCCAGGCCGCACCCTGTTCCCCCAAATGGGTGAGTTGCCTCACTGCGGCCGGTGGACCAGTCAGCCGCAGCGCCCCCGGTTACGCTTGTCGTGTGACGACAGCTGAGGAGGCGCACGCCAGGCCGGAGTCGCCTTACGACCGGGAGGTGCACGTGGCCGCGGCCGCCGACGAGCCGCGCAGACCGTGGCCAGGGCACGGCGTCGACGTCGCCGGGCAGCGGCTCTACGTACGGCGCGCCGGTACGCCGGGCGCCCCGCCCGCACTGTTCGTGCACGGCCTCGGTGGCTCGTCCACCAACTGGACGGACCTGATGGCGCTGCTCGCCGACCGGGTCGACGGACACGCGATCGACCTGCCGGGCTTCGGCCGCTCCGGCCCACCAGTCACCGGCAACTACTCGCTGGACAGCCATGTCGGCGTGGTGCGCGACTACATCGAGCAGACGTGCGACAAGCCGGTGCACCTGCTCGGCAACTCGCTCGGCGGCGCCGTCACGACGCGGCTGGCCGCCGAGCGCCCGGACCTGGTGCGAACTCTGACCTTGGTGTCCGCTGCGCTGCCGTCGTACCGACCGCAGAAGGTGTCGGACCCGCGCCTGCCGCTGTTGCTCGTGCCGGGCCTGTCCCGGGTCGCCGCGCGGGCGATCGGCCGGCGCAGCCCCGAGGAGAGGACCCGCGGCATCATCGAGATGTGCTTCGCGGATCCAGCTGCCGTGCCGGGCGCGCGCTTCGCGGAGGCCGTGGAAGACATGCGGCGGCGCCGGGCGCTCGCGTGGAACGACGACGCACTCATCAGGTCCCTGCGGGGGCTGGTCCGCGCCGACATCGAGACGGGCTCGCGCGCGCTCTGGCGGCAGGCGGCGTCGCTGCAGATGCCGGTGCTGGTGATCCACGGGACGCACGACCGGCTGGTGCCGGTGTCGGTCGGCCGCCGCGCCGGCCGGGTCATCCCGGGCAGCCGCCTGCTGATCCTCGACGACGCCGGCCACGTGCCCCAGATGGAGCGACCGGAGGCCGTCGAGCGAGCCTTCGACGAGCTGCTCGCGGCGGCGGACGCAGCCGCCTGACCTGCGGCGCAATGGACTGGCGGCGTCGATTGCGGCAGGGTCCGTCGTGACGGATTCAAGGCACAGCGCGCACCGGAGGCTCGTTTTGGATGACTACCTGCCGCTGACCTCTTCCCCGAGCGGGGAGATCAGCGAGCGGATGCAGGCCCTGCTGTCCCGCGCCGTGGACGACCAGGTCAACGAGCAGCGGCAGGTGCAGTCGCTCCTGACCGAGGTCCGCGCGGCGCTCGCCCAGGTGCAGGACGAGGTGCGGTCGGTGCCCAGCGACGACCTGCGGCGGCGGCTCGACCAGCACGTACGGCACAACGACGCCGCGCTCTCCCAGCTCCAGGAGCGGCTGGAGGGCATGGTCCGCGCCGTCAGCACGAGCGCCCAGGTGCTGCAGGGCATCTCGGGGCAGCTCGACCGACTGACCGAGAGCGTCGCCGAGCAGGCTGCCAGCGCGGCCGGCCGCGAGCCGGTCGAGCAGCTGCGGACCGACGTCGGTCAGCTCGGCGGCCGCCTCGACGCGATCGAGCGGCTGCTCGGCGGTCGCCTCGACGGGATCGAGGCGCTGCTGCGGGCCGAGCTGCCCGGGCTCCAGGTCGGCATCCGCGGCGACTTCGAGTCGGTGCGCGCCGCGACCGGCGAGAGCACGCGAAGTCTTGCGCAGCACATCGACAACGCCGTCCTCGTGCTGGCCGAGGCGCTGCTGCGCCGGCCGAGCATCGAACCCGCCGGCTCGGTCCAGGAGGCCGACGGGGCCGACCGGGCCGACAGCCCCGAGCCGGTCCAGGCCGACAGCGCGGCTGCGGAGCACGCCACCGAGCCGCGGGACGAGCGGAACGGTCCGGCGATCGCCGCGCACGCCGAGCCTGAGGCCGCAGCAGCGCAGCCCGGCGCCCCCGCCCAGCCGGAGGCCGGCAGGGAGCCGGCGCACGCGAGCAACGCGGATCGGACGCCCGAGTCCGCGAACGAGCCGGCGCGGGCCGCTGCCGAGCCGGCGCGGGCCGCTGCCGAGGCGGCTGGGCCGCGCGAGCCCGATCAGCAGCCGGACGCGGCGGAGCGCGACTCCGTCACGCCGACTGCGGTGAGCGTCGGCCAGCCGCCCGCTCGCGGACCGTTCGGCGACCCGCCGCCCGGCGTGCAGCTCCCGCCCGCAGCCGGGCCCGAGGGCGACCCGCCGCCCGGCGTGCAGCGCCCGCTCGCAGCCGCGGCGGAGCGCAACCTAGCGCCTGAGCCGGAGCCACCGGCCGCAGCCGCGCCCGAGGAGCCCGGGCAGCCGCGGGCCCGCGACGAGCTCTCCGACCCGCTGCCCGAGGACCGCCGCGGCGGTCAGACTGCGCTCGACGCCCCCATCGAGGAGGTCACCCGCGACCTGCCGTGGGACGACCCGCTGTCTGCGTCGTTCGACGCCGACGGGACCCAGTGGGAGCTCTCGCGGCTGCTCGACGACACCCGGCCGGCGTCCGGCGCGAGCTCGCCGACCGACCTGCGGATCCACCACGCCGCGTCGGGCGGCGAGTCCGAGCGGTCCACCGTCGACGAGTTCGCCGCGCTCGGCGACCCCGCCTGGGACCTCGAGCAAGCGCTCTTCGGCGGCCGGTCGCGGAGCGCGGAGCCGGCTCCGACCGGTCCGGAGTCAGGCGGCACAGCCGCCGACGCAGCCTCCGCGGAGCGCGGCCAGTCGGCATCCGCCGGCGACGCCGACGGCGCTGATTCGGACGACGACCGGGACGACGACGGCGAGCCGCGTCGCCGCCCCTGGTGGCGTCCAGGCAGCTAGCCGATGCGTGCTCGGGCGTCTCTACCGTCGACGGCCGTGCGCACAGAACAGGTCCCACCCCTGCTCGGGATGGAACCTGTCGTGTTGCGGGAAGTACGTCAGCTCTTGAAGGCGTCCTTGACGTTCTCGCCGGCCTTCTTCAGGTTCGCGCCGGCCTGGTCGTTCTTGCCCTCGGCCTGCATCGACTCGTCTCCGGTCGCGCCGCCGACGTGCTCCTTGACCTCGCCCTTGGCGTCCTGAGCTGCGTTCTTCATCTTGTCGTCGAGACCCATGGTGCTCAACCTCCTCGGTTGGTTGAGTCCGGCATACCCGGCGAAAACGGCCGTACACGCCGTACTCCCGGTTTCGTTCGCGCCGCGGTGGTCATCCACAATGGTTCGGCCGGCCCGACGACGTGCCGTGCGGAAACATTCCGGGCCGGGCACAGGTTGGCACCGGGTGAACGCCACACCACGTCGTAGGAGAGTTCTGCTGTGTCGCTGCCGCCGCTCGTCGCGCCCGCCGAGGGCCTGTCCAAGGCCGAGATCGAGCGCTACTCGCGCCACCTGATCATCCCCGACGTCCGGCTCGAGGGGCAGCTGCGCCTGAAGAACGCCAAGGTCCTCTGCGTCGGCGCCGGCGGGCTCGGCTCACCCGCGCTGATGTACCTCGCCGCCGCCGGCGTGGGGACGCTCGGCATCCTCGAGTTCGACGTCGTCGACGAGAGCAACCTGCAGCGGCAGATCATCCACGGGCAGAGCGACGTAGGCCGGTCCAAGGCGGTCAGCGCCGCCAACAGCGTCCGGGAGATCAACCCCAACGTCGAGGTGCGGCTGCACGAGACGCGGCTCGACTCGTCCAACGCGCTGGAGATCTTCGCCGACTACGACCTGATCGTCGACGGCACCGACAACTTCGCGACGCGCTACCTCGTCAACGACGCCTGCGTGCTGCTCGGCAAGCCGTATGTCTGGGGCTCGATATTCCGCTTCGACGGCCAGGCGTCGGTGTTCTGGGCGGAGCACGGCCCGTGCTACCGCTGCCTCTACCCCGAGCCGCCGCCGCCTGGGATGGTGCCCTCGTGCGCCGAGGGCGGCGTCCTCGGCGTGCTGTGCGCGTCCGTCGGGTCGATCCAGGTGACCGAGGCGATCAAGGTGATCACCGGCATCGGCGAGCCGCTGGTGGGGTCGCTGATGATCTACGACGCGCTCGAGATGACCTATCGCAAGGTGCGCGCGCGCAAGGACCCCGAGTGCCCGATCTGCGGCAAGAAC
The DNA here is from genome assembly GCA_035645255.1 of Mycobacteriales bacterium. GTDB lineage: Bacteria > Actinomycetota > Actinomycetes > BP-191 > BP-191 > DASQMY01. The sequence continues at coordinate 2,062 of DASQMY010000138.1, read as the reverse complement.
CCGACCGTCACCGAGCTGATCGACTACGAGGAGTGGTGCGGCACGGTGTCCGACGCCGCGGTCGAGGCGGCCAAGGGATCGACGATCACCGCGGCGGAGCTCAAGGCGATGTTCGACCGGGGCGAGGACTTCACGCTGGTCGACGTCCGCGAGCCGGCCGAGTACGACATCGTCAGGATCCCCGGTTCCGTGCTGATCCCCAAGGGCGAGATCACCTCCGGCGCGGCGCTCTCACAGCTGCCGGTGGACCGGCCGGTCGTGCTCCACTGCAAGTCGGGCGTGCGGTCCGCCGAGGCGCTCGCCGTACTCAAGAACGCCGGGTTCGCCAACGCGACGCACGTGCAGGGCGGCGTCCTGGCGTGGGTCAACCAGGTCGACCCGAGCCTCCCGACGTACTGACCACGTTTCGCCGGGCCGGCACGGGGCATCGCCGGGTCATGCTGAGAATCATTCTGATCGTCCTGGTCGTCATCGTGATCGTCGCGCTCGTCACCGGCCGCGGTCGTGGGCGGGGCCGGGGCCTCTAGCCCCGGGGGACGGCGCCGGCCCGCCGGCCGCTGCACCCGACCCGGTCCGACTTGCGACCGGGCAGCGACCTGACAGTCTGTATCCAGCCACCTCCCAGGTACGGCGGACACGATCCCGTCGATGGCGGGATCGGCTCGCCGGACGTCGGAGGTCGCTGTGGGAAAGCTCAAGCTGCTGGTCGCAGCGTTGGTCGGGCTGGCCGTGCTGGTCGTGGGCGGCACGTGGGTCTACATCAACGTCATCCGGGAGGACGCCCCGGAGCGGCTCACGCTGCAGGACGACCCGACGACGTCGGCGAGCGCCGCCGCCAGCCCGGCCGGCAGCGCGTCCGCACCGGCCGGCTCCGCCGCGCCCGCGGCGAGCGGCCCGACCCGGTGGACCGCGACCGACGGCAGCATCGTCGGCTACCGGGTGGACGAGATCCTCAACGGCCAGAACGTCACAGCGGTCGGCCGGACCAGCGACGTCACCGGTGAGGTCGCCCTCGACGGCGCCAAGGTGACCGAGGCGTCGTTCACCGCCGACCTGACCACGGTCAAGAGCGACTCGTCGCGCCGGGACGGTCAGTTCCGTGGCCGCATCATGGACACCGACACGCATCCGACGGCGACCTTCAAGCTGACCCAGCCGATCGACCTGGGCACCCCGCCCGCCGACGGCAAGGTGGTGTCGGCGAAGGCGACCGGCGACCTGACGCTGCGCGGCACGACGAAGTCGGTCGTCATCGACCTGCAGGCCAAACGCAGCGGCAACGCGGCGGAGATCAGCGGCTCGATCCCGATCGTGTTCGAGGACTTCAAGATCCCCAACCCGAGCTTCGGCCCGGCGCAGACCGAGGACAACGGCGAGCTCGAGGTCCTCCTCAAGCTAGCCCCCGCGGCCTGAGCGGTGCGCCCGTCGACGCAGCCGGCACCCCGTCCGGCGTACGTCGACGAGGTGCTGGCCGCTGTGGGCCGGATCCCGGCCGGCCGGGTGATGAGCTATGGCGACGTCGCCGAGTACGTCGGGCTGCGGTCCGCGCGGCTCGTCGGGTCGGTGCTGCGCCGGTTCGGCGGCGAGGTGCCGTGGCACCGTGTGGTGATGGCCGACGGGTCGCCGAAGCCGGTCGACATCGGCGGGCGCGAGCAGCTCGTCCTGCTGGCCGACGAAGGGGTGCCGCTGCACGCCGACGGCAGCCGGGTGCAGATGCCGCTCGCCCGCTGGGACGGCAGCTGACCAGCTCCCAAGACCACCGACAGCGCCGCAGCGCGTCCGGTATGTCAGCCCGGCGTGATGTCATCTACACCGTGGCCGATGCACCCGACTTCCAGCTCGTCCGTGGCGTCGCCACGGCCGCGCCGGTCCCGACGCTGGACGCGTCGCAGCAGCTGGTCGTCGACCACCCGGCCGGGCCGCTGCTCGTGCTCGCCGGCCCGGGCACGGGCAAGACGACGACGCTGGTGGAGGCGGTGGTCGACCGGGTCGAGCGGCGCGGTCTGAGCCCCGAGCAGGTGCTCGTGCTGACGTTCAGCCGCAAGGCCGCCGCCGAGCTGCG
>DASQMY010000137.1:0-7096 GCA_035645255.1 Mycobacteriales bacterium | reverse complement strand
GCGCAGCCGGATCGGCGACGCCAGCGCGCGGAGCGGGATCTGCCCGTTGTCAGTTGGGGAGTCGGCCACGGATCGGACTATGCCAGCCGAACGGCGTTCCGAGCGGGTCTTGAGGCGATCTTTACCGAGAAATGGTGACGTCTTGGGGCGTCCCGGACAGACAGCGTCGGGTGCTAGAGCTGGTCGGGCGACTGCGGCTTGCCGGCGAGCTGCGGCTGGTCGGCCCCTGCGGTCTCCGTCGGCGTCGCCCCGACCGGGTCGGGACCGCCGGACGTGACCGCGGTGGGACCGGTCAGCGAGCGGGCGAGCAGCTGCGCCACGTCGAGCACCTCGACGTGCTCGCCGGCCTCGCCGCTCTGCTTCTTCGCCTGCACTGCGTCCGACAGCATGACCATGCAGTAGGGGCAGGCGGTGGAGACGACGTCGGGGTTGGTCGCCAGCGCCTCGTCGATCCGCTCGACGTTGACCTGCTTGCCGATCTTCTCCTCCATCCACATCCGCGCGCCGCCGGCCCCGCAGCAGAAGCCGCGCTCCTTGCACCGGTGCATCTCGGTGTTGCGCAGGCCCTGGATGGCGCCGAGCACCTCGCGCGGCGGCGTGTAGACCTGGTTGTGCCGGCCGAGGTAGCACGGGTCGTGGTAGGTGACGTTGCTGTCGACAGGGTGTACCGGCACCAGCCGGCCCTCATCGACCAGCTTGGCGAGCAGCTGCGTGTGGTGCACCGTCTCGTAGTCGCCGCCGAGCTGCGGGTACTCGTTGGCGATCGTGTTGAAGCAGTGCGGGCAGGTGGCGACGATCTTCCTCGCCGCCTTGCTGTTGAGCAGCTCGACGTTGGCGTGGCCGAGCTCGGTGAACAGGTACTCGTTGCCGAGCCGGCGGGCCGGGTCACCGCTGCACCCCTCCTGCGACCCGAGTACGGCGAAGCTCACGTCCGCCATGTGCAGAAGCTCGGCGACCGCCTTGGTGACCTTGACCGACCGATCCTCGAGCGCCCCGGCGCAGCCGACCCAGAACAGCCACTCCACGTCGTCCGGGAGGCGGCCCTCGACGACCCGGACCGGGAACGACATCTCAGAGATCCAGTCGTTCCGCTTCGCAGCCGGCAGGCCCCACGGGTTGCCCGCACTCTCCAGGTTGCGCATCATCACGCCGGCCTCGGACGGGAAACTCGACTCGATCAGCACCTGGTAGCGGCGCATGTCGATGATGTGGTCGACGTGCTCGATGTCGACGGGGCACTGCTCCACGCACGCGCCGCACGTCGTGCAGGACCACAGCACGTCCGGGTCGATGACCCCGCCCGTCGCGGCGGTGCCGACGAGCGGCCGCGCCGACTCGGCCTCGCCCTTGGCGACGCTGCTGCTGCCGCCGGCGTCCTGTGCCAAGGCGGTGTCCGGGCCGGTGTTCTGGTGCAGCAGGTACGGCGCCTTGGTGAGCATGTGGTCGCGCAGGTTCATGATCAGCAGCTTGGGCGACAGCGGCTTGCCGGTGTTCCACGCCGGGCACTGGCTCTGGCAGCGCCCGCACTCCGTGCAGGTGACGAAGTCGAGCATCGCCTTCCAGCTGAAGTCCTGGACGACGCCGACTCCGAACTTGTCGTCGTCCTTCGGGTCGGCGAAGTCGACGTCCATGGCCGGCAGCGCGCCGAGCGCGACGCCGCGCGGGTTGCGCTTGAGGAAGATGTTGGGGAACGCCGTGAAGCGGTGCCAGGCGATGCCCATCCGGGGCGTCAGCGCGATCACCATGAACCACAGCATGGAGATCGCGATCTTGAACGTCACCACCGCCAGCAGCGTGTTGCGCAGCGCCTCCGCGTCCATGCCGTCGAACAGCCGGGCGACGAGCCGCCCGACCGGGGCGTGGCCCTCGTCCAGGTGGTCCGCCGCGACGCGCAGCCCGCGGATCGCCAGCACCGACAGGGTGATCGCGACGATGACGGCCTCGACGAAGTAGCCGTGGCGCTGGTTGGAGCCGGTGAAGCGGCTCTTGAGCGTCAGCCGGTTGGGGCTGCTCAGCTGGCGGATCGCGACCAGCGTCAGGATGCCGAGCAGCGTCGCGACGGTGACCAGCTCGATCAGCCAGCCGTACGGCGCGAACCGGCCGAGGAGCGGCATCCGGAAGTCGTCGTCGAACACCTCGCCGTAGGCCTCGATGAGGGTCGCGAAAAGCAGGAAGAACCCGATGAAGACGAACCAGTGCGCTGCGCCGGGGACCGACCACTTCAGCATCCGGGTGTGGCCGAGCGTCTCCTTGACCATGGCGGTCGTCCGCTTGCCCGGCTCGTCGGTGCGGCCCGGCGCCGGCCGGCCGAGCCGCATGATGCTGACGAAGTGCGCGACGGCCTTCGCGAACAGTCCCAGCGCGACGACGGTCAGGCCGAGCGAGACGACTCTCGCAGCGATCTCCATGCGGAGCAGGTCCTTCTTCCGGAGCCGGGCACGGCGGCGTCGCCCGGTGCGCGACGGTTGCGCAAAGACTACGGCCCAGCGCTGGCCGGGGCGAAAACCGTAGGGGTGCTAGGGCAGCCAGTCGCGCAGGGCCCGGAGCACGGGGACCACGACGACGGCCGCCGGTGCCGCGATCACCATGGCCACGAGCACCAGGACCAGCAGCTTCGCGCGCAGGCTGATGCGGCCGTCGGGTCGGCGTACCGGATTGGCCACGGCACCACGGTAACCCGCCGGACGTCTTCTACTGTGGGACTCCCGCGGCCGGCGGGGGTGCACGCACGGGAGGCGGTCGATGGTCCACCGGCGGGCGGTCCGGCGTACCGCCGCGCTGGCCGTCGTGGTCGTGGCGACCGCGCTGGCCGGCTGCTCCGACGCCCCCAGCACGGCGCCGCCCTCGGTCGCCGCCTCCGCGTCGGCGCCCCCTGGCTCCCCGGTCCCGGCGCCGGTCCGCTCCTCGGTCCCCGCGCCGCCCGACGTCTCGGTCGCCCCTGGCCAGCGGCTCCCGCCGCCGCCGGCGGACGGCTTCGGCGCTCCGGTCACCGTGCGCTTCGACGGCGCGCCGCCGCTGCTGGCGGAGGTCGCCAGCCGGCGGGACCAGCGGGCGAGAGGGCTGATGCAGCGCCGCGAGCTCCCGGCCGGCACCGGGATGATCTTCCTGTTCCCGAAGCGGTCCTCCGGCGGGTTCTGGATGCTCGGCACGCTGGTGCCCCTGTCGATCGCCTACGTCGACGGCGACACGGTGGTGTCGACCGCCGAGATGGTGCCGTGCACGAAGCCCGGCCGGGAGTGCCCGAGCTACCCGAGCACCGCGAGCTACACCGCCGCGGTCGAGGCGCCGGCCGGCTTCTTCCCGGCGCACGGCGTCGAGGCGGGCGACAAGATGCGGGTCGACGGGTCGCTGCCGGTTCCGAGCTAGTCCAGCTGCGCACGTTCGCGATTCCGTCATGACGGCGCGTCACCGGTCGATAGGGTTCGCGCTGGCGGGGCCGACCCGGCGACCGCTGCTGCGATCTCGTGGAGTAACTGTGAAGCGTCCGACCGGCCGGCTGGCCACTGCGTTGCTCCTGCTCGGCGCGGTCGTCGCCGCGCCCGTCGCGTCCACCGGGGTCGCCTCGGCGCGGCCGGAACAGGCGCCCGGGTTGCTGAAGCGGCTGACCGACTCCACCGCCGGCGGGGCGACGGTCGTCCCCGCCGACGGCTCCGCCGAGCGGATCTCCTTCTTCGGTACGGCGCCGGGCCGGCCCGCGCGCCGCCCGGCGGGCGTATCCGCTGCCACCGCGCCGGACCTGGCCGCCCGCGAGTTCGTCAAGGGCTACGGCGGGCTGTTCGGCGTCCGCGACGCCGCGCGCGAGCTGCGGCTCATGAAAGCACCGAAGACCGGCGACAACGGCGTTCGCACCGTCCGCTTCCAGCAGCACTTCGGCGGCGTGCCGGTCATCGGCGGTGACGTCGTCGTGCAGCTCGAGGCGGACAACGACGTCGTGGCCGCGTACGGCGAGACCACGACCGCGCCGGCCGCGCTCACCCCGGCGATCACCGCCGAAGCGGCCCGCTCCAGCGCCGTGGCGCTGATCGCCCGCAACCGCGAGGTCGCACCGGCGACGCTGAGCGCCGGCACCCCGACGCTGGCCGTCTACGACTCGCGCATCCTCGGCGTGCCCGGCCTGGACCGGCCGACGCTGGTGTGGCAGACCGAGGTGACCGCGTCCGGTGCTGATGAGATCAACGAGAAGGTCTTCGTCGACGCCGCCCGCGGGGTCGTCGCCCTGCACTTCGACCAGATCGCCCACGCCGAACCGGTGCGCCGGGTGTGCGACAACGCCAACGCGCGCAAGACGACGGACGCCTGCACGACGGCGGTCCACAGCCCGGGCGCCTACCCGCTGGGCCACGACGTCCGCAACGCCTACGACTTCTCCGGCCGCGCGGTCGCGTTCTACCGGGCGCTCGGGCGCCACGGCCTCGACGGGGCCGGCGGCACCATCTCGTCGGTCGTCCGGTACTGCGAGGCGATCCCGGCGGGCGGGACGGCCGCGGACCATCCGTGCCCCTTCCGCAACGCCTACTGGAACGGCAAGCACGTCGTCTACGGCGACAACCGCGCGAACGCCGACGACGTCGTCGGTCACGAGCTCACCCACGGCGTCACCGACCACGAGTCGGGCCTCTTCTATCTGTACCAGTCCGGCGCGATCAACGAGTCGCTGTCCGACGTGTTCGGTGAGCTCCTCGACCTGCAGTACGCCGACCCGGGCGAGGCCCGGACCGACGCCTGGCTGATCGGCGAGGACAACCCCGGCGGGGCGATCCGCAGCATGAGCGACCCGCCGACCTACCGCCACCCGGACCGGATGACGAGCTCCTACTGGTCCGACTACCTGCCCTGGAAGGAGTGGACGCCGGCCAGCCCGACGACCTGGGACGCGGGCGGCGTGCACACCAACAGCGGCGTCAACAACAAGGCCGCGTACCTGATCAGCAACGGCGGGACGTTCAACGGCCGGACCGTCGCCCCGCTCGGCAGAGCGAAGACCGCTCGGCTGTACTACACGGCGGCGCTGGCGCTGACGTCCGCCGCCAGCTACCGCGACCTCTACAACGTGCTGCTGCAGTCGTGCAACAGCCTGGTCGGCGGGGCGGACGGCGTCACCGCGGCCGACTGCACGCAGGTCAAGAACGCGCTGCTCGCCGTCGAGATGAGCACCCCGCCCCGGACCCGCGGCCGGGGGCCGACGTTCGCGCCCGCCTGCGAGAACCGCAGCCGGCCGGCGATGAAGTTCTACGACGACATGGAGAACCACTCGAGCGGCAACTGGGTCAAGACCAGCGTCCACGACGCCAACCATGACGGTGTCTGGCGGACCAACCCGTACTCGGCGACGACCGGGTACGCCGGGCAGTGGTTCAACCCGCAGAGCGACCAGCTCTGGAAGTCCACCGGCTGGGACCCGACATGGGCGACGAGCGGCACGACGAACATGTGGGGTGACAACGGTCCCAACATCGTCGTGTCGGACATCGCCCGGACCGCGGGTCTGATCGCGACGGGCGGGACGTTCCTGCAGTTCAACCACGCCTACGAGCTCGAGTACGGCCTCGTGCCGGGCAGTACCTCCCCGAAGTACTTCGACGGTGGGCGGGTCGAGTTCAGCGTCGACGGCGCGCGCACCTGGGCGGCTGTGCCGACGTCTTGGTTCACCCACAACCCGTACAACGCGACGATCTACAAGGAACCGGACGCCCGCTACAGCAGGTGGGACTCCCGCCTCGCCGGGGCTCGCGCTTTCGGCGGCAGCAGCAAGGGCTACACCACCAGCCGGATCAGCCTCAAGGCGCTGGCGAGCAAGCCGGTCCGGTTCCGCTTCCGGCTGGCCACCGACTCCGGTGGAGCCGGCTACGGCTGGTTCATCGACGACGTGGCGGTCTACAACTGCCTGCCGTACTCGACCAGGCTCAGCGTGGCCGTCAGCCCGTCCACCGTCGTCCACGGCAGCGCGACACGGGTCAGCGGCCGGCTGACGTACGCCGGGTCGCTCGGCGGCATCGCCGGCAAGGCGGTCGTGATCCACGGCCGGCGGCTCACGACGCCGGCGCCGCGCTGGACCAGGCTGGCGACCGTCACGACCGACGCCGCCGGCGCCTACCGGTACCTGGCGAAGCCGACCGTCAACTTCGAGTACACGACCAGGTTCGTCGGCGCCGCGCCCTTCCTCGCCGCACCGGTCAACGAGGCGCCGAACGTCTACGTCGCGCCCAAGCTGACCGCTGCCCTCAACGACACGACTGTCCACCGGACGACGACGGCGTACCTGGCCGGCGTGGTGACGCCCGCCCACGGCGGCCGCCGGGTCTACCTGCAGAAGAAGGTCTCCGGGAGCTGGCGCAACATCACGTACCTCGTGCTGCCGGCGTCCGGCGCCTACCGGCTGCGGGTGAGGCCCGGTGTGGCCGGGACGCACTACTACCGGGCGGCGATCGCGGCGCACGCCGACCACGCCGCGGGGGCGAGCCCGACCGCGACGCTGCGGGTCAGCTGACCGCGCGCCGTGCCCGCGCGGCCGACCGTGGTGCGCGCCGGCTGATCAGTCCGTGACCGGCTGCTCGTCGGCCGGCGCCTCGTCCGGCTGCTCCACCGGGTCGTCGGCCGTCGGCTGCACCTCGGCGTCGGCCACCGCGGCCTCCGCGCCCTCAGCCTGCGCGGCCGCCGCTGCCTCGGCCTGCGCCGCGGCCTCCGCCGCCGCCGCCTCGGCCGCCGCCTTCGCAGCGGCCGCCGCGGCCTTGGCCGCGGCCTTCGCCTTCGCCTTCGCGGCCTTCTCGGCGGCCTTCTCGGCGGCCTTCTCGGCTGCCTTCGCCCTGGCGTCCGCACGCGCGTTGGCCTTCTTCGCCTTCGCCCGGGCGGTGGTCCCCTGGCGGGTCCACTCGGCGGCTGCCCGCAGGGCGGCCCGCTCCGCCGCGCTCCCGCCGGGTGTCAGCTTGCGGGCATGCGCCGACTCGACCGGCTCATCGGGCTCGGTCAGGCGTCGCTCCGCGTCGGGGGTGCTGCCGGGATCGAACGGCACGACGCCGGGGACCGGCTCAGGCGTGTCGTCCCGGGTCGGGTCGTCGGCGATCGGACCGGCGATCGGACCCGCGCCGAGGTCGACGCC
>DASQMY010000136.1:0-1877 GCA_035645255.1 Mycobacteriales bacterium | reverse complement strand
AGCCACCCGCCGATGATCACGGCGGAACACGCCCGCAGAGCGTCAGGCGGACAGGCGGGCGAGCTGCTCGGGGGTCAGCTGCAGGTCCGCGGCGGCCGCGGAGTCCTGGATGGACGACGGCCGCGAGGCGCCCGGGATCGGGACGACGACGTCGGACTGCGCCAGGTGCCAGGCCAGCGTCACCCGGTACACCGAGACGCCCAGCTCCTCGGCGACCTCCGCGAACGCCGGCGAGGTCGACGACAGCGAGCCGGCCGCCGTCACCCCGCCGAACGGACTCCAGGGGATGAACGCCAGCCCGTGCGCCGCGCAGTGGGCCAGCTCGTCGGCGGAGAACCGCCAGCCGGGGGAGAACTGGTTCTGCACGCTGGCCAGCGCGGGGCCGACGATCGAGCGGGCGACGTCGATCTGCGCGACGTCGGCGTTGGAGATGCCGACCATGCGCACCAGCCCGTCGTCGGCCAGCTGCCGCAGCGCGCCCATCGAGTCCTCCCAGGGCGTCTCCGGGTCCGGCCGGTGGTACTGGTAGAGCCCGATCGAGTCGACGCCCAGCCTGCGCAGCGAGTCCTCGCACGCCTTGCGCAGGTGGGCGGGGGAGCCGTCGAGCTCCCAGTCGGTGCCGCGCCGGGTGTGCCCGCCCTTGGTCGCGACGAGCACCGACGACGTGTCGCCGCCGTAGGACGCCAGCGCCGCGGCCACCAGGGACTCGTTGTGGCCGAGCTCCGCCTCGTCGCGGGCGTAGGCGTCGGCGGTGTCGATCAGGGTCACGCCGGCGTCGAGCGCGGCGTGCACCACCGCCTGGGCGTCCTCCGGTGCGGGCCGGTCGTCCTTGGTCGACAGGGGCATCGCCCCGAGCCCGATGGCACTGACTGTCCGGTCTCCGATGCGTCGCTGCTGCACGGAGGCTGTCGTGCCCCGCGGGTAGCGTTCCCACCCGTGAGTTCGCTGTTCGACGAGCCGGCGCAGGAGTCCTCCGGCGTCGACCCGGGCGCGCCGCTCGCCGTCCGCATGCGGCCGCGGTCGCTGGACGAGGTCGTCGGCCAGTCCCACCTGCTGGGCCCCCGTGCGCCGCTGCGCCGCCTGGTCGAGGCCGACGAGCCGATGTCGCTGGTCCTCTACGGCCCGCCGGGCACCGGCAAGACGACGCTGGCGCACGTCATCTCGCTGGCCACCAAGCGGCAGTTCGTGCAGCTGTCGGCCCTCGACGCCGGGGTCAAGGAGGTCCGCGCGGTCATCGCGAGCGCCAAGCGCGAACTGACCTACGCCGGCCGGCGCACCGTGCTGTTCATCGACGAGGTGCACCGCTTCTCCAAGACCCAGCAGGACAGCCTGCTCTCGGCGGTCGAGGACCGGATCGTCAGCCTCATCGCCGCGACCACCGAGAACCCCTTCTTCTCCGTGGTGAGCCCGCTGCTGTCCCGCAGCCTGGTGCTGGCCCTGCAGCCGCTGTCGGACGACGACGTCCGCAGCCTGCTGCGCCGCGCCCTCACCAGCGACCGCGGCCTCGACGGCGCGGTGACGCTGAGCCCGGAGGCCGAGGAGCACCTGGTCCGCATCGCCGGCGGCGACGGGCGCAAGGCGCTCACCGCGCTGGAGTCGGGCGCCGGAGCCGCGCTGGCGGCCGGGCTGACCGAGATCGACCTCGCCACCCTGGAGACGGCGGTGGCGCAGGCCGCGGTGCGCTACGACCGGCAGGGTGACCAGCACTACGACGTCGCCAGCGCACTCATCAAGTCGATCCGCGGCAGCGACGTCGACGCCGCGCTGCACTACCTGGCCCGCATGGTGGAGGCGGGCGAGGACCCGAGGTTCATCGCCCGCCGGCTGGTCATCTCCGCCAGCGAGGACATCGGCATGGCCGACCCGACGGCGCTGCT
>DASQMY010000135.1:0-3188 GCA_035645255.1 Mycobacteriales bacterium | reverse complement strand
CTGGGGGCTGCGTGCCGTGCCGATACCCGTCGACGACGGCGGCGTGCAGACGGCGGAGCTCGCCGCATCGGGCGTCGCGGCCGCACTCCTCACGCCGGCCCACCAGTTCCCGACCGGGGTGGTGTTGTCGCCGGCGCGACGACGGGCGCTGCTGGAGTGGGCCGCGGCCGGCGGGGTCGTCATCGAGGACGACTACGACGCCGAGCACCGCTACGACCGCGCGCCGGTCCCCGCGCTGCACGCGTCGTCGCCCGACCACGTCGCGCACACCGGCAGCACGTCGAAGACGCTCGCCCCCGGCCTGCGCCTCGGCTGGCTGATCCCGCCGCCGCACCTGGCCGCGGAGCTGGTCGCGGCGAAGCACGCGAGCGACCTCGGCAGTCCGGCCGTGCCGCAGCTGGCGCTCGCCCACCTGCTGGCCAGCGGCGAGTACGAGCGGCAGCTGCGGCTGGTCCGCGTGCGGCACCGCCGCCGTCGCGACGCGATGCTCGCGGCGCTGCGGACGCATCTCCCGCAGGCGCGGATCGAAGGCGTCGCCGCCGGACTGCACCTGCTGGTCACGCTGCCCGGCACGCCCGGCCACGCCGACGACACCGCAGTGGCCGCCGCGGCCGGGCGGGCCGGGATCGTCGTGCACCCGCTGTCGTGGCACCGCCGGCTCGCCGGGCCGCCCGGGCTGGTGCTGGGCTACGCCGCCTACCCGCCCGACCGGCTGCAGGACGCCGTACGGCGACTGGCGGCCGTCGTCACGGGGTCAGGCGGCTGAGCGGCGCGCCGGTCAGGCCAGTGCCGCGTCGACCGTGATGTCGACGTTGCCGGCGAGCGCCTTGGAGACCGGGCAGCCGGTCTTGGCCTGCTCGGCGGCGTCGCGGAACGCGGCATCGTCCGCGCCGGGCACGTCGCCGCGGACGGTGAGCGCGACGCGCGTGATGCCGAAGCCGGCGTCGCCCTTCTCGAACGAGACCACGGCCGAGGTGTCGAGCCGAGTGGGCGGCGTGCCGGCCTTGTTCAGCGTGTTGGACAGCGCCATCGAGTAGCAGGCGGAGTGGGCGGCGGCGATCAGCTCCTCGGGGCTGGTCATCGCACCCGGCGACTCCGCGCGCGAGGCCCAGGAGACGTCGAGCGGTCCGGCCGCGTGGGACGAGTCCAGCGAGACGGTTCCCTTGCCGCTGAAGAGCTCGCCCTCCCAGATCGCAGAGGCCTTCTGGTCAACCATGCTGTCTCCTTCGATGGGTGGTGTCGGCCCATCCTCACCGGCGGGGCGCGACGAGCGCTACCCGGGTCGTCCCGGACCGGCCGGCGACACGTCACAATGGTGCGGTGACGCAACCCGACGAGACGACGTTCTACGACGCCGTCGGCGGCGAGGAGACGTTCGTCCGGCTGGTCCGCCGCTTCTACGAAGGCGTCGCGGGCGACCCGGTGCTGCGGCCGCTCTACCCCGAGGACGACCTCGGCCCGGCCGAGGAGCGGCTGCGGCTGTTCCTGATGCAGTACTGGGGCGGACCGCGAACGTACGACGAGACGCGGGGCCATCCGCGGCTGCGCATGCGGCACGCGCCGTTCGCCGTCGACCCGGCCGCCCGCGACGCGTGGCTGCGGCACATGCACGACGCGGTGGGCGAGCTCGGGCTCCCGCCGCACCTCCGGGACCTGCTGTGGGACTACCTCACCGGCGCCGCCCACGCGCTCACCAACCGCCCATGAGCTTCGACCCGGACTCGTTCAACACCTTCGAGCGGACCAGCTGGGAACGCCGCGCCGGCGCCTATCTCGACGGCTTCGCGATGCTCAGCAGCCACACGGTCGAGCCGCTGCTCGACGCGGTCGGCGCGACGGCCGGCACCCGCCTGCTGGACGTGGGCTGCGGACCCGGCGTCCTGTCCGCCCGCGCCGTCGCCCGGGGCGCGTCGGTGACCGGTGTCGACGTCGCCGGGCCGATGATCGAGATCGCACGGACCGCCGTACCGGAGGGGTCGTTCGCGGTCGGCGACCTGCAGACCGGCCTGCCGTACGGCGACGGCGCGTTCGACGTCATCACGGGCAACATGGTCCTGCACCACCTCGGCCGGCCCGCTGATGCGCTGCGCGAGATGCGGCGGCTGCTGACCGCCGGCGGTGTCATCGGGATGACGGTGTGGGACTCCCCTGCGGACAACCCGTCCGTCGGGCTGTTCACGACCGCGCTGGAACGCGCCGGCGCGGCCAGCCCGCCGGACATCCCGGTCCTGCCGCCGCGACCGGACGACGCCGGCTACCGCGACCTGTTCGCCGCGGCCGGCTTCGCCGACGTGAAGGTGGGCCACCTGACCTTCGACCTCGTCGTCGAGCCAGGCCGCTGGTGGGACGCGGTCGTCACCAGCACCGCGCTGACGAGTGCGCTCGTCGAGCAGCAGGACGCGGCGACGCAGCGCCGGATCAGGGCGGCGTACGACGAGCTGGTCCAGCAGTACCCGGGGCCGGCAGGTCGGGTCGCGCTGCCGGCATCGGCGACGCTGGTCACCGCTCGCCGCTGACGCGAGCTCCCCTTCACCGCAGCCAAAGACGGCGCTAACCGCACCGAAAGACCTGGTCGGTACTCGCCGCCGCGATCGCGCCGGCCACCATCGCGCTCGGCCTCGCCGGCGCAACGCCCGCAGCCGCCGCGGCAAGCACCTGCACCCGGTTCGGCACAGCGGCACCGTACGGCTACACGATGGTCGTGGACGTGGCGGGGTCCGACGCGATCCAGATCGGCGCCAGCTCCGGCGCGTTCTACGCCGTCGCCAACGGCTCGGCGCCGTGCCCGGCGACGACGCCCGCACAGATCGACGACATCGTCGTCAACCTGCCGCCGGTCGCGGCCTCGAAGGTCGAGATCCGGATAGGCGGGTTCGGACCGAGTGCAAACGGCATCAAGCAGCTGCCGGTGACGGTCAACGGGACCAACCCGGCAGCGGTCGTCGAGCTGGACGGTGACGACTCGACCAACCACTTCCGCTCGAAGAGCACCGGCGGGGCGAACCACACATGGGGGGGTCGACTCGACGACCAGCGACGCCAACACGCTTCCGGACCTGCGGCTCAAGACCGGCCCGCAGCTCGCTCTGGTCGGGCACGGCGGCGTGGAGCACTTCGGCTCGGTCAGGGACGGCCCGAGTCGGTCAACAGAGGCAGCGGGAACGACATGCTGTCGTTCGAGGACTACG
>DASQMY010000134.1:0-7115 GCA_035645255.1 Mycobacteriales bacterium | reverse complement strand
CGAAGCACGCCGCACGGCCGGCGTGCCCGATGCGCTGCCAGGCGGGCTGCGCGGCGGCGGCCGCCGCGACGGCGCGGGCGACGTCGGCGGCGGACGCGTCCGGCACCGCCGCGAGCACTCGCCCCGTGGACGGGTCGTAGGTGTCCGTGACCTGATGGCCGGACGCTTCGACGAACTCGCCGCCGATGAGCATTCGCCAGTCGCGGCCGGCGACGTAGCGCTCGACCGGGTCGGTGACAGTCATGGTCATGGTCGTCTCCTAGCTGGTGCCTGGACCCCCGGGCGTGAGTACGTCGACGAGTGCGGGCCGGCCGGCCCGCACCGTCTCGATCGCGTCCTTGAACGCGGTCGCCAACGCCGCTGCGTCCGAGATCGGCCCCCACGCGGCTACTCCGAGAGACCGCGCCAGCCCGGCGAGGTCGACGGCGGGATCGTCGAGCGCGTTGCCGGCGTACCCCCGGCCGGCGGGGCGGCCGCGGTCTGCGGCCACCCTGCGTAGGTGGCCGGCGGTGTTCCCGTAGCACCGGTTGTCGTGAACGACTACGAGCAGCGGCAACGCCAGCCGGGCCGCGGTCCATAGCGCCTGCGGCGCGTACAGCAGGTCGCCGTCACCCTGCACGTCGACCACGACCGTGCCGGCAGGAACGGCGAGGGCAACCCCAATGGAGGCGGCGACCCCGTAGCCGAGCCCGCCGCCGCCGGTGTGGCCCGCCCACTGCCCGGCCCGGTCGAGGTCCCACAGATCGTGCTCGACCCGGTCGGTAGTGCTGTTGCCGAGCACGAAGTCGACCCCGTCGAGCGCCGTCCGGAGCTCCGCGAGCAGCCGCTCGACCGGCACGGCAGCCGGATCGTCGCGGCCCTGCGCCATGGTCAGCGCGGCCGCCCGGTTGGCTGCTACGGCGCCGGCGACACGCAGCTCACGGGCGCCGACGAGAGCGCGGTCAGCGGGATCGTCGGTCAGTTGGCGGACGAGCCCCTCGAGCGCGGGCACGGAGTCGCCGGTGATGTGCAGCCCGGCCGGGGCGAGTGCCTGGTAGTCATGGGACCAGGAACGGAGCCGCAGGTGCGACGTACCGACGTGTACGACGTCCGCACGGTTGCCGTCGAGAGCGCGGCGCAGCGCGCCGACCGGGTCCTCGACGTCGAACAGCACGACCAGGTCGGCGTCGCGCACGAGGTCCGGCATCGACGCGGCGGCGAGCGGATGCGCGGTCGGGAAGGCGAGTCGGGGACCGACATCCAGCACGGGGCTGTGCAGCAGCTCGGCCAGAGCGAGCAGGGCGGCGAAGCCCTGCGGTGTCGCACCGGCGTAGCCGGATACGAGCAGCGGGAGGCTGGCGTGGCGGAGTCGCTCCGCCAGCTGACGCAGGTCCTGTTCGCGCGGCGCGGGCGGCGTGGGGACGGCGTACGCGGCGAGCGGTGGACGCGTGAAGCCGGCCGGCAGCGGCTGCTCCTGCAGGTCGACGTCGAGGCACCAGTAGACCGGGCCGGGCGGCGCGCTGACGGCGGTCGTCCAGGCCCGGGCGAACGACTCGGGCACCGACTCCAGGTCGTGCGGCTGGTCGTCCCACTTCGTGTAGTTGCGCACGGCCTCGGCCTGCATGCCGGCCGTGTGGATCCAGTCGATCCACGGCCGGCGGTTGGCCTTGGACAGCGGACCGGTACCGCCGACCACCAGCATCGGCACCCGGTCGCACCAGGCGTTGTAGAGCGACATCGTCGCGTTCTGCAGCCCGACGACGTCGTGCAGGAGCACAGCCATCGGGCGGCCGGTCGACTTCGCGTAGCCGTGTGCAACGGTGACCGCCACGCCTTCCGACAGGCACAGCACGGGGTACGGCGGACCGCCGGCGGCGTTCAGCGACTCGTGCAGGCCGCGGATGCTCGACCCGGGGTTGAACGCGACGTACTCGACGCCGGCCTCGCGCAGCATCTCGACGACGAGGTCGGAGCCGTACCGGTCGGCGGCGGGCGTGGTCATTCGAGGAAGCTCTGGGGCGGTCCGGGGCCCCACTTGTTGACGGTCTTCGACCGGTCGGCCGCGTCCCAGCGCTTCGGCACGTAATTGTCCTCGTCCTCGATGTGCGCCATGTCGCTGAACAGCTCGAACCGGATGCCGGATGACGGGTCGCGGACGTAGACGAAGAAGTTGTTCCCGGGACCGTGCCGCCCCGGCCCGAACTCGACCAGGTAGCCGAGCCCGGAGAGCCGGTCGCACAGCCCGCGGTAGGCGTCCCAGCCGTGCACCTCCGTCGCGATGTGATGTACGCCGGCGGCGCCGCCCACCCGGACGCCGATGTTGTGGTGCTCGGAGCCGATGCGCAGGAAGAAGATCCCGTCGCCCACCTGCTCGGACAGCCGCAGCCCCAGCGCGCGGGTGAAGACCCGAACCACGTCGGCGGGCTCGGGGCTGACCAGGTTGATGTGGCCGAGGCGGCGCGGTCGGAGGCTGCTGACCGGCAGCTCCACCTCCGCTGCCGGGAGGGTGTGCCTGACCGACACCGTGATGCCACCGACCCCGAACCGCACACCGGCGCCGGCGATCGCGTCCGCCTCCGTCTTGGTGACCTCGACGGCTGCCTCGGCCAGCGCGTCGACGAGCGGCTGCACGTCCGGCGGAGACTCGAGCACCACCTCGCGCAGTCGCCCGCTGGCGCCAGGCACCAGAGTCGCGAAGCGTTGTGGCGTCGGCAGTCCGTAGCCGCCGGTGGTCAGGATCGCCGCCGAGCCGTCCGGGCCGTCGAGGACCGCGAACTCGAGTCCACGCGCGAGGAACTCCGACGTGGCGGCGACGTCAGGGACTTCCACGACGAGCTGCGCGAGCCGGACCGGCCGCGCCGCGAGCGAAGGGCTCATGGCGACACCGCGACGTACTTGGTGTCGAGGTACTCCTTGATGCCCTCGAATCCACCCTCGCGACCCACGCCGGACGCCTTGACGCCGCCGAACGGAGCAGCGGCGTTCGAGACGACGCCCTGGTTGAGGCCGACCATGCCGACCTTGAGCGCCTCGGACACGCGCATGGCCCGCGCCAGCTCGCGGGTGAAGACGTAGGCGACCAGGCCGTACTCGGTGCTGTTGGCCCGGCGCACCGCCTCCGCCTCGTCGTCGAAGGGGATGACCGGCGCCACCGGCCCGAAGATCTCCTCGTCCAGCAGCGTGGCGTCGTCGGGGACGTCGGCCAGCACCGTCGGCTGGTAGAAGAACCCCTCGCCGCCGCGCACGTCGCCGCCCGTCAGCACCCGGGCGCCCTTGTCGACGGCATCGCGCACCATGGAGTGCACCTTGTCCAGCGACGGCTGGTCGACCAGCGGCCCGACCTGGGTGTCGGCATCGAGCCCGTGACCGAGGCGCATGTCGCTGAGGCGCCCGGCAAGGCGGCGGCCGAACTCCTCGGCGATCGGGCGGGCGACATAGAACCGGTTGGCCGCGGTGCACGCCTCGCCCATGTTGCGCATCTTGGCGAGCACTGCCCCGTCGACCGCGGCGTCGAGGTCGGCGTCCTCGAAGACCAGGAACGGCGCGTTGCCCCCGAGTTCCATGGACGTGCGCAGGATCTGCTTGGCGGCGCGCTCCATCAGGCCGCGACCGACGTCAGTCGATCCGGTGAACGACAGCTTGCGGACGCGGCCGTCGTCGATCAGCGGGCCGGTGACGGCGGCCGCCTTCGTCGTGGTCAGCACGTTGACGACACCGTCCGGCAGTCCGCAGTCTTGCAGCAGCTTCGCGAACAGCAGTGTCGTGAGCGGAGTCTGCGCGGCGGGCTTGATGATGGACGTGCACCCGGCCGCGATCGCCGGCGCGATCTTGCGGGTCGCCATGGCCAGCGGGAAGTTCCACGGCGTGATCAGCAGGCACGGGCCGACTGGCTGGCGCATGACGATGAGCCGCCCCCTTCCGTTGGGGGAGCGCATGAAGCCGCCGTCGATGCGCACCGCCTCCTCGGAGAACCAGCGCAGGAAGTCGGCGCCGTAGTCCAGCTCGGCATGCGCCTCGGCGAGCGGCTTCCCCATCTCCAGCGTCATGAGCATCGCGAACTCATCGCGGCGCGAGATCAGCGTGTCGAACGCGGTGCGGAGCAGCTCGGCCCGTTCGCGTGGTGGCGACTCGGCCCAGGCATCCTGCGCGCTCGCGGCTGCGTCGAGTGCGGCCATGCCGTCCTCCGGCTCGGCGTCGGCGACGTCGAGCAGCAGCCGGCCGGTCGCGGGGTCGTCGACAGCGAACGTGCCGCCACCGGTCGCGGCGACCCACCGACCGCCGATCAGCAGGTCGGTGGGGACGGCATCAAGGACGATCTGCGAGGCAGTGCTGGTTTGGGTTGTCATCGACTTCCTCCTGCCACTGCGGATTCAGCGAACGGCTTGAGCGTTGCAAGCTCGCCGAGATCGCGTCCGCGTTCGGTCTCCTCGGCCGCGGCGAGCACGGCGCGGGCGAGCGAGAGATCCTGCAGCGCCGTGCCCACCGACTTGAAGGTGAGCAGGTCGCGGTCGGGCTCGCGCTGCAACAAGGTCTGGTCCCGGGCCGCCTGCGCGACGGCCGCGAACCGCGATTCGGCGATGTCCCCCTCGCGTAGTCCTTCGATGATGTCGCCCGACTCGAGCATCACCGAGCGCACGTCGTCGACCAGCAGCGTCCCCGTGCGCGCCATCGTCGCCCGGTCGAGCTCGCGCAGGTCGGGCCGGGTCGAGCCGATCGACAGCACGACCGCCCCCTGGCGCAGGTGCCGGCCGTCGAGCACCGGCTCGGTGGCCTTGGTCGCGAGGAGTACGACGCCCGCGGCCGCGATCGCAGCGTCGCGGTCGGCGTACCCCTCTACCTCGATACCGAGCTCGGCGGTGAGCCGGCTGGCGAAGGCGCTGCGGCGGTCCGCCGAGCGGCTGTAGACCACCACCCGGTGCAGCGGCCACAGCTGGGCGAGCACTCGGATGTGGCCTTCCGCCTCGAACCCCGAGCCGAGCACCGTCAGCTCCGTTGGTGGCACGTCGACGAGCAGGCGCGCGGCGACGGCCGTGTAGGTCGCGGTGCGCAGCCGGGTGAGCTCGTCCGCGTCGAAGACGCCGCGCAGGGCGCCGTCCTCGCAGCCGTAGAGCAGCACCAGGTAGCGCGTCCCGGTGCCGCGCACCAGGGTCATCACCTTGATGCCCATGACGTCGTCGAGAACCGCCGGCATCGCCCGCAGGAAGCCGGTCGGGCTCGGCGTGTCGATGCGCGGCGGCAGCACGGTGCGTCCGTCCGACTCGGCCGCCATGGCGGACTCCGCGGCGGCGAGGCAGACGTCGTACGTCGCCAGCTCCAGGATGTCCTTGCCGGACAGGTAGCGCGTCACTCCCGAACCCGCCCTGAGTAGAACCCTTCGTCGTCGGCGGGCACGTCGTAACCGGAGGCCGCCAGCCCGGCGCGCAGCTGCTTCATCTGTCCAGGCAGCAGCCGCATCTGCGGCATCCGCAGCAGGCCACCGTTGTACCCCTGCAGCCAGCTGAGGTACTTCCAGCCGACCCGGTGGATCAGGTTGGCACCGGCGAACGTCGCGTGGAACCCGCCCTTCGCCTCGCGGGCGGCCTGGTAGCTCCAGAACACATCCATGCCTTCGTCCCACTTGCCGTGCCGCATCAGCTCGAACCACCGCGGCACCCGGTCGCCGAACGACTCGTAGGCGCTGGTGCCGATCCACTGCGTCTCGAATCGGTCGATCTGCAGCGGGCCGTACTGTTCCATCGGGTTCTCGACGAGCACGTGCGAACCGACGCGGCGGTTGATGTCGGCGAGCGCGGTGATGGACGCAGGGCCTCCGGCCTCGTACTTGACGGCGGCCGCCGTCTCGAACCGGGCCATCTCCTCGATGGCCTCCGGGGGAAAGCCGCTGACGTGCAACGGCTTGAACCCCCACGACATCACCGCGAACAGGATCATCGCGATGTCGGTGCGCTCTGCGACGTGTGCGGTGTGCTCGACGATCTGCGCCGCGGACGTCGGGACGAACGACGGCGGATAGGACAGCAGTGCCGCTTCCACGCCGAGCGCCGAGGCGGCGTCGGCCACCCGCAGCGACTCCTCCACAGTGTCGAAGCTCAGGTGCGCGACGAGCCGGAAGTCAGCTGGTGCAGCGGCGGCGGCGATCTCCATGAACTCGATGTACTCGTCGGTCGTCGTACCCGACTCGGAGGCGACCAGAGTCCCCCAAAAGCCGTGCTCGGCCGCACGCCGCACGTCGTGGGCGATACCGCCGCCATTCAGCCGAGTGAAGTCGGGGCTGAACGACGGCAGTGTGACGTTGCAGGCGCCGTGCCAGTGCTCGCGGGCGCGATCCTTTACCTCGCCGCGGGTGTAGGGCAGGGGCATCGCGAAGCCTCCTAGAGTCGGGTGCGGACGTCAGGTGCGGGTGCCGGCGTGCGCGCCGACGGCGGCGTGGATCGGCCGGTAGAGCCAGCGGCCGGAGCGGGCGAACCAGCTGTGCCGAGCGAGTCGGTTGCGGCGGTCGGTTGACCGCGCATGCTCGCGCTGCGGCGAGTCCATCGCGGACTCGTCGCGCAGCTCGTGCAGCGCGAGGTGCGTCCAGGGCGGGCCGTCATGCCCCGGTAGGGTCCGGTAGCGGCGGACCCTCAGCCAACCGTCCGCCTGCATCAGCAGCGACACGTGCTCGCCGGCGTACCACTGCTCGAACTCGTCCTCGTCCGCGACCGGCACGTTGAACGCGACGACAGATAGGACGGTGGCTTCCGCCGGCGCCGGACCGGTGTCCGAGATCTCACAGCAGGTGTAGCGGGTGAAGCCGTTGACGGACCGCAGCATCCGGGCGGTGCGCTCGCTCGGCTCGCTCTTGAGCCGGCGGTACTCGGGAGTCTCCAGCGCGGCCAGGTCGTCGAGGAAGTAGCACGCGAGGTACGCCGGCTCACCGTCGATAGCGGCGTACCGGACGGCAGACTCGAACCCGGGAATCGCCATCCGGGCCGGGATGTGCTCGCTCTCGTACCAGTCCTTGAAGTCGTCCTCCCAACCGGGCGGCGGCTCCATCTGCGAGAACAGCAGACCCTTCACTCGTACCTCCTCGTCACCACGGCATCGGCCGCGGCTCGCCGCGGGTCAGGACGACCGGTCGCTTCGCCGGGGGAGTGTTG
>DASQMY010000133.1:0-3059 GCA_035645255.1 Mycobacteriales bacterium | reverse complement strand
AGGTCGGCCGCCGCGAGCAGGGCGGTGAGGCGCTCATGGTCATCACCGTCTACTCCGCCATACCCCCCGCGGTCGTCGACGACATCACCGCTACCATCGGTGCCCACTACGGTCGCACCGTCGACATCGAGGAGGAGTCGTGACCCGCACGCCGCTCCTCGGCCTCGCCCTTATCTGCCGCGCCGGGGCATAGCACTCAGCACCCCCGTCGCGGGAGCGCTCGTCGCTGAGCCATGTTTCCCCTTTCAGCGAAAGGCATTGCAGTGAGCGAGCAGATAACGATCTTCGACACCACCCTGCGGGACGGCGAGCAGTCCCCGGGCATCGCACTGTCCGTACAGGAGAAGGTGGAGATCGCCGAGCAGCTGGGCCGGCTCGGCGTCGACGTGATCGAGGCCGGCTTCCCGGCCGCGAGCCCCGGCGACTTCGAGGGCGTCGAGGCCATCGCCCAGACGGTCAAGGGCTCGACCATCGCGGCGCTCTGCCGCACGCGTGACCAGGACATCGCCCGCGCGTTCGATGCGATCAAGGGTGCCGACCAGCCGCGCATCCACACCTTCATCTCGACCTCGCCGATCCACCGGGAGAAGAAGCTGCGGATGACGACCGACCAGGTCCTCGCCGAGACCGTCCGCGCGGTCGCCCAGGCGAAGGCGCTCTGCGCCGACGTCGAGTTCTCCGCGGAGGACGCGACGCGGACCGAGCTCGACTTCCTGATCGAGGTCTTCGCCGCGGCGATCGAGAACGGTGCCACGACGATCAACGTCCCGGACACCGTCGGGTTCGTCATGCCCGACGAGTACGTCGACATCCTGACCGCCCTGCAGGAGCGGGTCCCCGGCGCTGCGGACGTCGTGTGGAGCGTGCACTGCCACAACGACCTGGGCCTGGCGACGGCCAACACACTGGCCGGCGTACGCGCGGGTGCCCGGCAGGTCGAGGTCTGCATCAACGGCATCGGTGAGCGCGCCGGCAACACCGCGCTCGAGGAGGTCGTCATGGCGCTGCGGACCCACGCGCCGACGCTCGGCTACACCACCGGCATCGACACCCGTGAGATCGCGCACACCTCCCGGCTGGTGTCGATGCTGTCCGGCTACGCCGTGCAGCCCAACAAGGCGGTGGTCGGCGCCAACGCCTTCAGCCACGAGAGCGGCATCCACCAGCACGGCGTGCTGATGGAGCGGACGACGTACGAGATCATGAACCCCGAGGACATCGGGCTGGCCGGCAACAAGATCGTGCTCGGCAAGCACTCCGGCCGGCACGCCTTCGTCGACGCGCTCAGCCAGCTCGGGCTGCGCCCGACCGGCCCCGCGCTGGAGCACGCGTTCGACCGCTTCAAGGCGCTCGCCGACAAGAAGGTCTCGATCACCGACGCCGAGCTGGAGGCGCTCGTCACCGAGGACGGCGGCGAGGCAGACCACATCGGCGAGATCTGGTCGTTCGACTGGCTGGCGGTCGCCGGCGGCACCGACACCGAGCCGAGAGCGACCGTGCGGCTCTCCCGCGGCGGCGAGACCGTCGAGGAGACCGCGTCCGGCGACGGCATGATCGACGCGTCGTGCAACGCTGTCGCGAAGGCACTCACCATCGACGCGCGGCTGCTGTCATTCCACGTCGCCGCCGTCACGCCGGGGAGTGACGCGGTCGGCGACGTGAGCGTGGCGGTCGAGGTGAAGGGCCAGCGGGTGACTGCCCGCGGGGTCTCGACGGACGTCGTGGAGGCGAGCGCCCGGGCCTTCCTGCACGCGGTCAACAAGGTCATCAGCGGCACCGCGGTGCCCCGGCGGACCGACAAGCCATGAGTCGGTCGGTCCGGCTCGCCGTCGTCGCCGGCGACGGCATCGGGACCGAGGTGGTCGCCGAGGGCCGCAAGGTGCTCGACGCGGTCTCGGCGCCGTACGACATCAAGGTCGACCCCACCGACTACGACCTCGGCGCACGGCGCTACAACAGGACCGGCGAGACCCTGCCCGACACGGTGCTCGAGGAGCTGCGCGGCCACGACGCCATCCTGCTCGGCGCGATCGGCGACCCGACCGTGCCGCCCGGCGTGCTCGAGCGCGGTCTGCTACTGAGGCTGCGGTTCGCGCTCGACCACCACGTCAACCTGCGGCCGGTCCGGCTCTACCCCGGCGTCGCGACGCCGCTCGCCGGCAAGGGCCCGGCCGACATCGACATCGTCTGCGTCCGCGAGGGCACCGAGGGACCCTACGCCGGCGCCGGCGGCGTGCTCCGCCACGGCACGCCGCACGAGATCGCCAGCGAGGAGAGCCTCAACACGCGGTACGGCGTGGAGCGCGTCGTGCGCGATGCCTTCCGCCGCGCCGCCGCCCGGCCCCGCAAGAAGCTCACGCTGGTGCACAAGACCAACGTGCTGGTGCACTCTGGTGGCCTGTGGCAGCGGACCGTCGACGCGGTGGCGCCCGAGTTCGCCGACGTGACGGTCGACTACTGCCACGTCGACGCGGCGATGCTCTACCTGGTCACCCAGCCGGAGCGATTCGACGTGCTGGTGACCGACAACCTGTTCGGTGACATCGTCACCGACCTCGGTGCGGCGATCGCCGGCGGGATCGGGCTGGCGGCGAGCGGCAACCTCGACGTGAGCGGTGCCAACCCGAGCATGTTCGAGCCGGTGCACGGCTCGGCACCGGACATCGCCGGGCAAGGCAGGGCCGACCCCACGGCGACGGTACTGTCGGTCGGCATGCTGCTCGACCACCTGGGGGAGGACGCCGCGGCGGCGACGGTCGAGCAGGCAGTCGCTGCGGACCTCGCGGCAAGGGCGTCGTACGGTCAGCGGAGCACGAGCGAGATCGGCGACGCGCTCGCCGAGCGAGTCAGCTAACCCCTAAGGAGAACCGGATGCCGATCACCCCGACCAGCAAGATCTGGATGGACGGTGAGCTCGTCGACTGGGACGCAGCGACCATCCACATCCTGAACCCGACGCTCCACTACGGGTGGGGTGTGTTCGAGGGGATCCGCGCCTACGCCACCGACCGCGGACCCGCGGTCTTCCGGCTCACCGAGCACATCCAGCGGCTGTTCCG
>DASQMY010000132.1:0-1891 GCA_035645255.1 Mycobacteriales bacterium | reverse complement strand
AGATCGCCGGCTCGTCCGCGTTGTCCTCCAGCGCGTCGGCGAGCCGGTCCACCGCCTCGCCGTGGCGGCCGACCGACGCGAGGATCTCGGCGTACTCGCTGACCAGGAACGGCCGGTTGCCCGACTGCTCGGCAGCCAGCTCGGCTGCGAGCCGCACGGCCTCCTCGGGGCGGCCCAGGGCGACGTAGGCCTGTGCGCGCTGCATCTGCAGTGCGCCGTCCACCGTAGCGAGCCGGGCGGTTCGGGCCAGCGAATCCGCGACGACGTCATGCGGCATGGTCACGGTCCCGGCGAAGCTCCGCGGCACGGCCGCGGTGAGGACGGCGGCGTCCACCTTCGGGTCGCGGAACACTCCGAACTGGCGCGCGGCGGTCGTTGCCTGGGACGTCGGATCCGTCCGCTCGAGCCGGCGCGCCTGCTGCCAGTGCGCCACGCCGGCAGCGGAGCCGACGCCGAGCGTGAGGGCGAGGACAGCGAGCAGGCTCGCGGCGATGCAGCCGAGCCGCGCCGGAGCCGCGGTGCGCAGGGCGCTCTCGCCGCCCGCGACGCCGAGCAGCAGCACGGTCAGCACCACCAGCCCCGGAAAGGACCAGTCCATGTCGATCGCGGCATGGGCGAGCAGGCCGGCCGCACCGGCCGCGCAGGCGACCCTCGGCCAGTCGCCGGCCAGCTGCCGCCAGCTGCGGCCGCGCCGCCTTGCGGCGGCCCAGCCCGCGGCGGCCAGCGACGTCAGCACCGGGACTGCGAGCAGCAGGCCGCCCTCCTCGGCTGCCTGCAGGTAGCCGTTGTGGACGTACGGCGATCTGGTGAAGTTGACCGGCATGTGCGGTGACCCGGCGGTGAAGAACGAGTCGAACCCGGCGCCGGTCCACGGGTGCTCGCCGATGACCGCGAGCGCCGCCCGGTCGGTCAGGATGCGGTAGCGGACGCTGCTCTCGGTCGACCCTGCGCCGCGAGACTCGACGGCCGCTGTCGGCGCGGCGGAGCGCGCGAAGAAGAGGCTGCTGGTGAGGGCGGTGACCGCGACCGCCGCGAGTGCCGTCACCAGCAGCCAGCGGCGGACCCCGCAGAGCGCGCCGCCGCGTTGGGCGACGGCGAGCCCGCCGACTGCCAGCCAGCCGGCGGCCAGCACGAGGATCGACCCTCGGCTCCCGGACAGCAGGACGCCCGCCATGCAGAGCGGCGTGATGGCGGTGGTGATCCGTCGCCACGTCCGGTCGCCGATGACGGCGATCACGCCTGCGGTCAGGCCGGTCCCGAGCATGTAGGCGCCGAACTGGTTGTGCCAGAAGAACGTGCCGATCATCAGCCGGCTCGGATCCATCCCGGGCAGCCAAGCGGTGAGCGCCTGCGTCAGCTGCAGCAGCCCGAGCAGAGCGGCGGTGACCGCGGCCGCCGTGCGCCTTGCGGGTGTCCGGCAGAACGCCGCCACCGACGCGTAGGTCAGGGCAGCGAGGACGTAGATCGCGCCGGTGCGCAGGCCCGCGCCAGCGGTTGGTGACACCAGGCAGACCACCAGTGCGGCCAGCCCGACTGCCGCGACAAGCGCGAGTACGGCGGGCCGCAGCCGCCGCCACGCCGCTGTGGCGACGAAGCAGACGCTGGCGACGAGCAGCGCTGCCGTCAGCTTGGCCGCGTCCCGGCCCGCCATGCCCGGCATCACGTACCAGGCGAACACCGCGACGGCGACCGTGACGACGCCGCCCTCGAGCAGCGTCGTCCGCGATACGGCGGGCAGCTCGAGCGAGCGCGCCCGGGTCGCTGGGACCAGGGGCTCGACGTCGACTGTCATGGGGTTTCCATCGGCCGTTCGGCTCAACCGCTTTACGCCGACGCGCGACCGACCGACCGGCGCAGCGTGAGCGCCGCGGCGGCCGAGCGAAGCGCTCTG
>DASQMY010000131.1:0-15394 GCA_035645255.1 Mycobacteriales bacterium | reverse complement strand
GGCATGCCCTACGTCAACCAGCGCTGGCTCGGCGGCATGCTGACCAACTTCCAGACGGTCTACAAGCGGCTGCAGCGGCTCAAGGAGCTCGAGATGATCGAGCAGACCGGCGGCGCCACCGTGCTCACCAAGAAGGAGAGCCTGGTCCTGCAGCGCGAGCGGATCAAGCTCGAGCGCACCCTCGGCGGCATCCGGGAGATGGCTCGCACGCCCAGCGCGGTGTGGATCATCGACACGAAGAAGGAGCACATCGCCGTCGGCGAGGCGCGCAAGCTGCACATCCCGGTCGTCGCGATCCTCGACACCAACTGCGACCCGGACGAGGTCGACTTCCCGATCCCCGGCAACGACGACGCCATCCGGTCGGCGGCCCTGCTGACCCGCGTCATCGCGGACGCGGTGGCCGAGGGCCTGATGCAGCGCGCGTCGGCCAGCGCGAACGCCGGCCGCGACGACAAGCCGGACGTGGACGGCCGGCTGGCCGTCGACGAGCCGCTCGCCGAGTGGGAGCGCGAGCTCCTGCAGGGCGCGAGCGCGGAGACCGCGGCGCCCGTGATCGAGGGTGCCGGGGCCTCCGACGCCCCCGCCGCGGCAGCGACCGCAGCCGAGGCGGCCACGCCGGCCGCCGACGCCGCACCGGACGCCGGCGCGCCGGCCACCGGGGCCGGCGCCGACACTCCGCCGGCCACGCCGACCGCCTAGCCCAGCAGCGAGGACGACCGGGCGGACCGCACTGCTGCCCGCCCGGTCGACCCACGCCCGCACCCAGACCGACGAGAAGGACGAGAACACACATGGCTGACATCACTGCGGCGGACGTCAAGCGCCTCCGCGACGCCACCGGCGCCGGGATGATGGACTGCAAGAAGGCCCTAGTGGAGGCCGACGGCGACTTCGACAAGGCCGTCGAGCTCCTGCGCATCAAGGGCATGGCGAAGGCGCAGTCGCGCGGCGCCGAGCGCACCGCGAGCAACGGGCTGGTCGCGGCCGCCGAGAGCGCGCTCATCGAGCTGGCCTGCGAGACCGACTTCGTCGCGAAGAACGAGCAGTTCCAGCAGCTCGCGACCGATATCGCGGCGCACGCCTCGGCGAGCAAGGCCGGCGACGTCGACACCCTCAACGCGGAGACGCTCGCCGACGGCAAGACCGTCGCCGACAACATCACGTCGCTGTCGGCACTGATCGGCGAGAAGCTCGAGCTGCGCCGGGTCGTCGTCTTCGACGGCCAGACGGCTGCCTACATGCACAAGAAGGCGCTCGACCTGCCCCCGCAGGTCGGTGTGCTGGTCGAGTTCCAGGGCGACGACGCGGCCGCTGCCCGCGCGGCCGCGATGCAGGTCGCGGCGCTCAAGGCGCGCTACGTCACCCGGGACGAGGTCCCCAGCGACGTGCTGGACAGCGAGCGCCGGATCGCCGAGGCGACCGCGCGCGAGGAGGGCAAGCCCGAGGCAGCGCTCGGCAAGATCACCGAGGGACGCGTCAACGGCTTCCTCAAGGACGTCGTGCTGCTCGAGCAGCCTTCGGTCCAGGACAACAAGAAGACCGTCAAGGCGCTGCTGGACGACGCCGGTGTGACGATCACGCGCTTCGCCCGGTTCGAGGTCGGCGAGGGGTAGCTAGAGTTCGCAGGAGTCGGGCGCCGGGCCAAGGGAGACAAGCGTGACGGAGCACACCGAGCAGGAGTCACCCGCTGGCCCGCGCTACTCGCGAGTGCTGATCAAGCTCTCCGGCGAGGCGTTCGCCGGGCCCGACCCGTTCGGCATCGACGCCGAGACGCTGCGGTTCATCGCCGGTGAGATCCGCGACGCGATGGCGTCCGGCGTACAGGTGGCCGTCGTAGTCGGAGGCGGCAACATCGTCCGCGGGGCGGCTTTCGAGGACCGGGGCATGGACCGCGGACGGGCCGACTACATGGGCATGCTGGGCACCGTCATCAACGGGCTCGGCCTGCAGGACGCGCTCGAGCGGCTCGGCGTGACGAGCCGGGTGCAGACCGCGATCCACATGGGGCAGATCGCCGAGCCCTACATCCCCCTGCGCGCCATCCGGCACCTGGAGAAGGGCCGCGTCGTGATCTTCGCGGCCGGGCTCGGCTCGCCGTACTTCTCGACGGACACCGCCGCCGCGCAGCGCGCGCTCGAGGTCAAGGCGCAGGCCGTCATGAAGGCCACCCAGGTCGACGGCGTGTACGACGACGACCCGCGCAAGAACCCCGACGCGGTGAAGTTCGACACCCTCGACTACAACGAGGTGCTCGCCCGCGGCCTCAAGGTCATGGACGCGACCGCGATCAGCCTCTGCATGGACAACAACCTGCCCATCGTGGTCTTCGACCTGCACACCGCCGGCAACATCGGCCGCGCGGTGCGCGGTGAGAAGATCGGTACGACGGTCGCACCGGCCTCGTCCTGACCACCCGCCCGCGACGCGAAAGGCCTCACCGTGATCGACGAGTCGCTCCTCGAGGCCGAGGAGAAGATGGAGAAGTCCGTCCTGTCCACCCGCGAGGAGCTGCAGACCATCCGCACCGGCCGGGCCAACCCGTCGATGTTCAGCAAGCTGGTCGCGGACTACTACGGCGCGCCGACGCCGCTCAACCAGCTGGCCGGGTTCTCGGTGCCCGAGGCGCGGATGGCGGTGATCTCGCCGTACGACAAGGGCGCGATGGCGGCCATCGAGAAGGCCATCCGCGACAGCGACCTCGGGGTCAACCCGACCAACGACGGCAACGTCATCCGGGTCGTGTTCCCGCAGCTGACCGAGGAGCGCCGCAAGGACCTGATCAAGGTCGCCAAGACGCGCGCCGAGGAGGGCCGGGTCGCCATCCGCGCGGTCCGCCGGCATGCCAAGGACGCCATCGACAAGCTGGTCAAGGGCGGCGAGGCGGGCGAGGACGACGGCCGGCGCGCCGAGAAGGAGCTCGACGAGCTCACTCACAAGTACACCCACCAGATCGACGAGCTGCTCTCGCACAAGGAGTCGGAGCTGCTCGAGGTCTAGGCCTCAGCGCCGCCCGAGCCCATGAGCCTGCGCCCACCGCTGCCGACCCCGGAGGAGATCCCGGACGTCGGGGGCGAGACGCCCGTACCGAGCCGGGCCGGGCGCAACCTGCCCGCGGCGATCGCCGTCGGCGTCAGCCTCGCCGGACTGATCCTGCTGACGATCTACACCCAGCGGATCCTGTTCGGAGTCGGCGTCGTCACCGCCGCGATCTGCATCGCGATCTGGGAGATGGCGCGTGCTGTCCGCTCGACCGGCGTACGCGTGCCGATCGTGCCGCTGGTCGCCGGTGCGCCGGTGATGATCGCCGGCGCCTACCTGCACGGCGCCGCGGCGCTGCTCGCCGGGCTGGTCGGCACCATCCTCGTCAGCCTCGCCTGGCTGCTCGTCGCCGGCGACCGGCTGGCGCTGCCCGGCGGCCTCACCAGCCACGGCCTGCTCCGAGACTTCGCCGCGACGGCGTTCATCGCGCTCTACGTGCCGTTCCTGGCCGGCTTCGCCGCGATGCTCACGGCGCCGGGCGACGGCGCGCGGCGCATCGTGGCGTTCGTCCTGACGACCGCGGGCAACGACATCGGCGGCTACGCGGCCGGCGTGCTGTTCGGCAAGCACGCGATGGCGCCGAGCGTCAGCCCGAAGAAGTCGTGGGAGGGGTTCGCCGGCAGCGTCATGGTGTGCGTCCTGCTGGGCATGCTGGTGGTGGGCCCGTTGTTGGACCTGGAGCGGTGGCAGGGCGCGCTGTACGGCGTCGCCGTGGCCGCGACCGCGACGGTGGGAGACCTGGGCGAGTCGATGATCAAGCGGGACATCGGGATCAAGGACATGGGACACCTGTTGCCGGGGCACGGCGGGCTGATGGACCGGCTCGACTCGCTGCTCGTCGTCGCGCCGGTGGCCTGGCTGCTGCTATCGGCGTGGGCGCCGCACTCATGACCGAGCCCACCCCGCTCGGTGCGGCCGCGCCACAGGCACCCGGCGAGCTGGTCTTCGTCGCGCCGCGCCGCGGGAAGCCGCCGCGTCACCTGGCCGACCTCGACGTCGAGCAGCGGCGCGTCGCCGTCGTCGAGCTCGGGGAGAGGGCGTTCCGCGCCGACCAGCTCGGCCGCTTCTACTTCGGGCGGCTCGGCGACGACCCCACCCGGATGACCGACGTGCCGGCGGCGGCCCGCGACCGGTTGGCGGCGGAGCTCCTCCCACCGCTGCTCCGCGAGCTCAGCCACGTGTCGGCCGACCACGGCACCACCCGCAAGTCGCTGTGGCGGGCGTTCGACGGCGCGCTCATCGAGAGCGTGCTGATGCGCTACCCGGACCGGGCGACCGTCTGCATCTCGAGCCAGGCGGGCTGCGGGATGAACTGCCCGTTCTGCGCGACCGGCCAAGGCGGCCTGACCCGCAACCTGACGACCGCCGAGATCGTCGAGCAGGCCGTCGCCGCCGCCCGGGTGCTCGGCCGCGGCGACATCCCGGGCGGTCCCGGGCGGGTCAGCAACGTCGTGTTCATGGGGATGGGCGAGCCGCTCGCCAACTACAACGCCGTCGTTGCCGCCGTACACCGGCTGTGCGACCCCGTGCCGGCCGGCCTCGGCATCTCGCAGCGCAACGTCACCGTGTCCACCGTCGGCCTCGTCCCGGCGATGCGCAAGCTCACCGACGAGGGCCTGTCGGTGACGCTCGCCGTCTCGCTGCACGCTCCCGACGACGAGCTGCGCGACACGCTCGTGCCGGTCAACACCCGGTGGAAGATCTCCGAGGTGCTCGACGCCGCCTGGCGGTACGCCGACCGCACCGGCCGGCGAATCAGCATCGAGTACGCACTGATCCGCGACATCAACGACCAGGCCTGGCGCGCCGACCTGCTCGGCAAGCGGCTGCGCGGGCACCTCGTCCACGTCAACCTGATCCCGCTCAACCCGACGCCCGGCTCGAAGTGGACGGCGAGCCGCCCGGAGGCGGAGGCCGAGTTCGTCCGGCGGCTGAAATCGCACGGCGTCAACGTCACCGTCCGCGACACCCGCGGCCGCGACGTCGACGCCGCCTGTGGCCAACTGGTCGCTGTGTCTGATGGCGCTCGCTCCGCTTCGCGCGGGGGTTCGCCTCCAATCCGGCCGTAAGCCGGCCCAGCGGGCCGGCCGAAGTGCGTGGCCGTCCCGCCGGACCGGCTTACGGTCGGCGGCTCACCCCGTCTGATGGCGCTCGCTCCGCTTCGCGCGGGGGTTCGCCTCCAATCCGGCCGTAAGCCGGCGGTGCACGTCTGTCGCTTGGACGGGGTTATCACCGCGGTCCAGCGACGAGAAAGGTGCGGCGCTCGCGGGCGGCGTCGGTCAGGTCCGGCGACCAAGTACTCAGCCGCGCGCCGTACGCTCGGGGCATGGAGGTCTTGCGGCTGCTGGGGCGGGGCGGGACGGGGGTAGTAGAGCTCGTCCGCGAGGACGACGGCACCCTCGTCGCGCGCAAGCGCATCCCCCTGCACGGTACGGCGGGCGACATCGACCGCGCGCGGGCGCGCATCCGCCGCGAGGCCGAGATCCTGCGCCGCCTCGAGCACCCGGGCATCGTCCGGCTGCTCCGGGCCGACACCGTCGGCGACGACCTGGTCCTGGTGATGCCGTACCTGCCCGGCGGCACGCTGCAGGAGCGGATCAACAGCTACGGCGCGCTGCCGCCGCGCGACGTCGCCCACCTCGGTCAGCACCTGGCCGGCGCGCTCGCCGCCGCGCACGCCGCGGGCGTCGTGCACCGCGACGTCAAGCCGGCCAACGTGCTGTTCGACGACGCCGGCCGGCCGGCACTCGCCGACTTCGGCGTGGCGCTGTCCCAGGACGCCACGTTGGTGCTGACCCGCGAGTCCGCCGTGGTCGGCACGCCGGGGTTCGTCGCCCCCGAGGTCGCCCGCGGCGAGGCGGCCTCGCCCGCGTCCGACGTGTTTGCGCTCGGTGCCACGCTGCTCTACGCGCTGACCGGCCTGCCGCCGTACGGCGGCGGTGACCCGGTCCTGCAGATCGTCCGGGCCGCGCGCGGCGAGGCACCCGTGCTACCGCCCGGGCTGCCCGACGAGCTGGCCGCCCGGCTGGGCCGGATGCTGTCGCCGGACCCGGCGCGGAGGCCGGCCGCGGCGCGGGCGTTCGACGGCGAGACACCCACGGTCGACGACACGCTCGTGGTCACCGACCCACCACCCGCGCGCCGCCGGCGACGTCGCGCGCCGCTCGTCGCGGCCATAGCGTTGGCGCTGATCGCGGCCCTGGCCGGGGCGGCGGCGTGGTGGGCAGACCGGCCCGCCACGTCGTCCGCGAGCGGCCCGGGCACCACGGCCGGTACGGCGACGACGACGCCGGGCTGCACGCCGCTGCGCTACCGGCCGTGCGGGCAGCCGGCGGCGCCGTTCACCGACGGCGAGCGGTGCGTCGACGACCACGCCGACTACGACGGCAACCGCCCGAACGGCTGCGAGGCCGCTCCCGATGTCGTCGACGGGCAGCCGGTCGTCGAGCGGGTCGAGGCCAACCTGGTGCCGGCCGGCGACCAGGACCGCTACCCGCTCGAGGTGACCGACGAGTTCCAGCTGATCTGCGGCGGCCGGCTGGAGGTGGTGCTCACCTCGCCGAAAGGCGTGGCGCAGCGGATCGAGGTGCTGTCCGGCGACCGGGTGCTCGGCGTCGCGGCGAGCGCGGACGGGCTGCCGGCCGCGGTGGAGCTGACCGAGCCGTCGTGCGGGTCGGACGACTCGACGACGCTCACGCTGCGGGTGTCGACGGTGAGCGGTCAGAGCGCCGAGCCGTACGTCCTGGAGACGTCGGGGTCATGGTGACGCCGCCCGGCCCCCCGCGATAGTGGATCAAGCTGGCACGATTCCATGATCAGTTGAGCACGAGACGATCAAGCAATCGTGCCAACATGATCGTCTCGGCGCGGTTGCGGCCCGTTTGCGGCCCGTTTGCGGGTGCACCGCCAGTCCGCGCTGCGGCGTAGCTCCTGAGACACTGTCCTCAGATCCCCCGAGCCGGAGAGGAGCAGGCACCGTGCGCGACATCGTCCTGCTCGGCTCCACCGGCTCCATCGGAGTCCAGGCCCTCGACGTGGTGCGCCGCAACCCCGACCGGTTCCGCGTGGTCGCGCTGGCCGCCGGCGGCGGCAACGTCGACGAGCTCGCGGCGCAGGCGCTCGAGTTCGGCGTGGAGTGCGTCGGCGTGGCGCGCGCGACCGCGGCCCAGGAGCTCCAGCTCGCGTTCTACGCCGAGGCGCAGCGGCGCGGGTTCTCCTCCGGCGAGCACCGCATCCCACGCATCGTGGCGGGCCCGGACGCCGCCACGGAGCTGGCGGGCCTGCCGTGCGACGTGGTGCTCAACGGCATGACGGGCTCGATCGGCCTCCGCCCGACGCTCGCGGCGCTGCAGGCCGGCCGGACGCTCGCGCTCGCCAACAAGGAGTCCCTGATCGTCGGCGGCCCGCTCGTCATGGACCTGGTCCGCGACCGGGCGGACCAGCTGGTACCGGTCGACTCGGAGCACTCCGCGTTGGCGCAGTGTCTGCGCGGCGGCAAGGCAGCCGAGGTACGCCGGCTGGTGCTGACGGCCAGCGGCGGCCCGTTCCGCGGCCGGACCCGCGCGCAGCTCGCCGACGTGACGGTGGACGACGCCCTCGCGCACCCGACCTGGAACATGGGGCCGGTCATCACGATCAACTCCGCGACGCTCGTCAACAAGGGTCTCGAGCTGATCGAGGCGCACCTGCTGTTCGGGGTACCGTTCGACCGGCTCGGCGTCGTCGTGCACCCGCAGTCGCTGGTGCACTCGATGGTGGAGTTCACCGACGGGTCGACGCTGGCACAGCTGAGCCCGCCCGACATGCGGCTGCCGATCGCGCTGGCGCTCGGCTGGCCGGACCGGGTGCCGGAGACGCAGCCCGCGATGGACTGGTCGGTCGCGCAGACGCTCACCTTCGAACCGCTGGACGAGGCGGCGTTCCCGGCGGTGCAGCTCGCTCGGGAGGTCGGTGCAACCGGGGGCACCGCCCCAGGCGTCTACAACGCGGCCAACGAGGAGGCGGTCGAGGCGTTCCGCGCAGGCCGGCTGCGCTTCACCGAGATCATCGACACAGTGGCGGCGGTCCTGTCCGAGTATCAACCGGTAAGGAACTCGCTGTCGGTGGACGATGTTCTAGAAGCAGAGACGTGGGCACGCGCCCGCGCCCGGCAGCTCGCCGGTCTCACCGCAGCAGGAGTGTCCTGACGTGTCCACCACCGCCATCGGCGTGATCCTCTTCGTCATCGCGCTCCTGACGTCCGTCATGCTGCACGAGGCCGGGCACTTCCTGACCGCCCGCGCGTTCGGGATGAAGGCGTCGCAGTTCTTCGTCGGGTTCGGCCCGACGCTCTGGTCGTTCCGCCGCGGCGAGACCGAGTACGGCGTGAAGGCGATCCCCGCCGGTGGCTTCGTCAAGATCATCGGAATGACCCATGTCGAGGACATCGACCCCGAGGACGAGCCGCGCGCGTTCTGGCGGCAGCCGGCCTGGCAGCGGTTCATCGTGCTCGTCGCCGGGTCCACCGTGCACTTCATCCTGGCGTTCTTGATCTTCATTCCGGCATTCGCGTTGTTCGACCAGCCGACCGGCGAGGTCTCGACCGTCGTCGCCACGGTCAGCGAGTGCGTGCCGAAGACCGCCGACGCGGCCTGCGCGCCGGGCGACCCCGCACCGGCGAAGGCGGCCGGCCTCCGCGCGGGCGACAAGGTGGTCGAGCTCAACGGCAGCCCGGTCGCCTCCTGGGAGGGGTTCGCCGTCCCGCTGCGGAGGTCGACCGGTCCGGTGCAGCTGGTCGTCGAGCGCGACGGGCAGCGGGTCCCGTTGACGGTCGCCCCGGCGCGGGTGACGCGCCCGGACCCCGACGATGCGACGCGGACGGTGGAGGTCGCGCAGATCGGCGTCGCGCCGGCCGAGGTGACCAGGGACCGCAACCTCGTGCAGGCCGTCGGCGCGTCCGGTGACGCGATGGTCGAGGGCATCAAGGGCTCGGCCCGGGTGCTCTGGACGCTGCCGGCCGGGATCTGGGAGACGGCGCGGATGACCCTCGCCGGCGAGGACCGCGAGCTCACCGACGACGGGGCGATCAGCGTCGTGGGGGCCTCCCGGCTCGGCGGTCAGGCGCTGGAGCGCAGCGGCGTCGCGACGTTCCTCGGCCTGGTCGCCGGACTCAACCTGGTGATCGGCTTCCTCAATCTGCTGCCCCTGCTGCCGCTCGACGGCGGCCACGTCGCGATCCTGCTGTTCGAGAAGGCCCGCACCGCCGTCTACCGCCGGATCGGGCGCCGTGACCCGGGGCGCGTCGACATCATGAAGCTGCAGCCGATCGCCCTCGTGGTGATCCTGTTCTTCGGCGTGATGAGCGTCGTGCTGATCGCGGCGGACGTCGTCAACCCGATCGCGAACCCGTTCTGATGACCGCCGTCAGCCTCTCCCTCGAGCCGCCGCTGCCGAAGATCGCCGAACGGCGGGTGAGCCGGCAGATCCGCGTCGGCAGCGTCCTGGTCGGCGGCAACGCGCCGATCTCCGTGCAGTCGATGACGACGACCAAGACGGCCGACGTCAACGCGACGCTGCAGCAGATCGCCGAGCTCACCGCGAGCGGCTGCCAGATCGTCCGGGTCGCCGTACCGGACACCGACGACGCCGAGGCGCTGCCGGCGATCGCGAAGAAGTCGCAGATCCCGGTGATCGCCGACATCCACTTCCAGCCGAAGTACGTCTTCGCCGCGATCGACGCCGGCTGCGCCGCGGTGCGGGTCAACCCCGGCAACATCAAGAAGTTCGACGACAAGGTCGGCGAGATCGCGCGCGCCGCGGCGGACGCCGGCATCCCGATCCGCATCGGCGTCAACGCGGGCAGCCTCGACAAGCGGCTGATGGAGAAGTACGGCCGTGCGACGCCCGAGGCACTGGTCGAGTCGGCGCTCTGGGAGTGCTCGCTGTTCGAGGAGCACGGCTACCGCGACATCAAGATCTCGGTGAAGCACAACGACCCGGTGATCATGGTGAAGGCCTATCGGCTGCTCGCCGCGCAGTGCGACTACCCGCTGCACCTCGGCGTCACCGAGGCCGGTCCGACGTTCCAGGGCACGATCAAGTCGGCCGTCGCGTTCGGCGCGCTGCTGGCCGAGGGGATCGGCGACACCATCCGCGTCTCGCTGTCCGCGCCCCCGGTCGAGGAGGTCAAGGTCGGCAACGCGATCCTCGAGTCGCTCGGCCTGCGCAAGCGCGGGCTGGAGATCGTGTCCTGCCCGTCCTGCGGCCGGGCGGAGGTCGACGTCTACACGCTCGCGGAGAAGGTGCAGGCCGGCCTCGAGGGGATGACCGTGCCGCTGCGAGTCGCGGTCATGGGCTGCATCGTCAACGGCCCGGGCGAGGCGCGCGAGGCCGACCTCGGCGTCGCCTCGGGCAAGGGCAAGGGGCAGATCTTCGTCCGCGGCGAGGTCATCAAGGTCGTGCCCGAGTCGCAGATCGTGGAGACCCTGATCGAGGAAGCGATGCGGCTGGCCGAGGAGATGGAGGCTGCAGGCGAGTCGGGGCAGCCGAGCGTCTCGGTCAGCTAGCGTCTCGGCTGTGCTGCGCACCTCGAACGTCCGCGTCCTCGACGACACAGACCTCGCGGCTGCGCACGCGGTGATCTCGCGCGACCCGATCGCCAACGTGTTCGTCGCGTCGCGAGTCGCGGCCTGCGGGCTCGACCCGCAGCGGCTGGGCGGCGAGATGTGGGGCTGGTTCGCCGCCGGCCGGCTGCGCTCGCTGTGCTACGTCGGGGCCAACCTGGTGCCGGTCGAGGCGACGCCAGAAGCCGCGTGGGCGTTCGCCGAGCGGGCGCGGCGCTTCGGCCGGCGCTGCTCGTCGATCGTCGGGCCCGCGGACGCCGTGGCCGAGCTGTGGTCCGTGCTGATGCCGGTGTGGGGGCCGGCCCGCGAGGTGCGGACGCCGCAGCCGCTGCTCGCGACCAGCCGGATGCCCGACGTGGCCGGGGATCCCGCCGTACGCCGGGTGCGGCCGGACGAGCTCGACACGATCCTGCCGTCGTGCATCGCGATGTTCACCGAGGAGGTGGGCGTCTCCCCGGTGATCGGCGACGGGGGAGCGCTCTACCGCGCGCGGGTGGCCGAGCTGATCGGGCTCGGCCGGGCGTTCGCCCGGATCGAGGACGGGGAGGTGCTCTTCAAGGCCGAGGTCGGCTCGGCGACCGAGGACGCCTGCCAGATCCAGGGCGTCTGGGTCGACCCGCGGCTGCGCGGCCAGGGACTCGGTACGGCGGGCACCGCGGCGGTCGTCGAGGTGGCGCTGCGGGAGATCGCGCCCGTCGTCAGCCTGTACGTCAACGACTTCAACGAGCCGGCGCGGGCGTCGTACGCCAAGATCGGCTTCACCCAGGTCGGCGACTTCGCCTCGATCTTGTTCTAGTGCATGGCCGCGCCGTTCATCGGCGGCATGACGCGCACTGCGCCGGCGTCTCGTGGCGCGCGCCGCCGCCGCCACACCTGGGCGAAGATGGACCCTCCATCCAGCGGCGAGACCGGAAGATGGAGGGTCCACCTAGCCCGGAATGCCGGCAGCTCGGCAGCTGACGCGCCGCGCCATGACGAGCGGTCACCGCTCGCGGTAAGCGAGGACGTCGCCGGGCTGGCAGTCGAGCTCGCGGCAGATCGCGCTCAGCGTCGAGAACCGGATTGCCCGCGCGCGGCCGTTCTTCAGCACCGACAGGTTGACGATCGTCACACCGACCCGGTCGGCCAGCTCGGTGAGCGTCATGCCGCGGCGGGCCAGCACCTCATCGAGGTGTACGACGATGTGGTGCGGCTCGTCGCCGAGATCGGCGGGCGTCACACCAGGCCCTCGACGTCCTCGCGCAGGCGCGTGCCCTGGCGGAAGACCTCGGCCAGGCCGATGAGCAGCAGACCGGCAGCTGCCGGGGCGAACGACAGCTCGAACTCGCGCGTCGTCGAGACGAGGCCGGGCGCCAGGCGCTCGATGCGGTCCAGGGCGTTGGTCTCGCCGATCGTGCGGGCGGCCTGGACCAGCAGTCCGCCCACCGCGGTGAGGAAGCCCATGATCGTGAGCCGCCTGGCGTTGGCCGGTACGAAGGGGTCACCCGCACCCAGTGTGCGCACGATGCGCAGCAGCAGGTAGAGGACGGCTGTCACCAGCAGCCCGGTGCCGATGCGGGCGGCCGCAAACGCCGGCTGGTGGAGTGGAGCGGTCCAGTCGACGGGCCCGCCTACCTCGGCCTCCGCCTTGCAGACGCCGCTGAAGCCGACGTTGCCCTCGCTCGTGCCGGTCGTCGGCTCGAGGTTGCAGCGCTCCGGGATCGAGACCTCGAGCCGCTCGCCGGACCGAGTGATCAGGCGGCCGCTCGACCCGCCGAGCTGGAACGGCCCCGGGATCGAGAGGACCGTGCCGATCACCGCCATCGCCAGCGCGAACAGCACCAGCCCCTCCAGCAGCCGGAGCTCGCCCTTGGTCGTCTTCATGCCCACCCCTTATCGACAGTCGATGTTATCGACGAACGATAAGCCACTCGGGTCGGATGTCAAGCGACGGATATCCTGCGGCACCTGACCGACCGAGCCGCTCGAGGAGATCCGCCGTGGCCATCCGGATGTCGACGCTGTTCCTGCGCACGCTGCGCGAGGACCCGGCGGACGCCGAGGTGCCGAGCCACCGGCTGCTGGTCCGCGCCGGCTACGTACGCCGCGTCGCCCCCGGCATCTACACCTGGCTGCCGCTCGGCAAGCTGGTGTTCGAGAACGTCGCGCAGATCGTCCGCGAGGAGATGGACGCGATGGGCGCGCAGGAGGTGCTGTTCCCGGCGCTGCTGCCCCGCGAGCTCTACGCCGCGACCGGCCGCTGGACCGAGTACGGCGACCTCCTGTTCCGGCTCAAGGACCGCCGGGGCAACGACTTCCTGCTCGGCCCAACCCACGAGGAGCTCTTCACACAGCTCGTGAAGGGCGAGTACTCGTCGTACAAGGACTTCCCGGTCACCCTCTACCAGATCCAGACCAAGTACCGGGACGAGGCGCGGCCGCGCGCCGGCATCCTGCGCGGACGCGAGTTCGTGATGAAGGACAGCTACTCCTTCGACCTCGACGACGCCGGCCTGGAGCGGTCCTACCAGGCCCACCGCGCCGCCTACGTCAAGACGTTCGCCCGTCTCGGGCTCGACTACGTCATCGTCGCCGCGATGTCCGGCGCGATGGGCGGGTCGGCGTCGGAGGAGTTCCTGGCCAAGGCGGAGACCGGCGAGGACACCTACGTCGCCTGCCGCAAGTGCGACTTCGCCGCCAACGTCGAGGCGGTCACCACGCCGGCGCCGCCGGCGAGCGACCCCGCCGCGCAGCCGGAGCTGCAGGTGCTCGACACGCCCGATACGCCGACGATCGAGTCGCTCGTCGACCGGCTCAACTCGATGGGTCTCGGCCGCGACTTCACCGCGGCTGACACGCTGAAGAACGTCGTCGTCAAGCTGCGCGCGCCCGGCGAGAGCGACTGGCAGGTGCTCGTCATCGGGGTTCCCGGGGACCGCGAGGTCGACTTCCGCCGCCTGGAGGCGGGTGCGTTCCCGGCGGAGGTCGCGATGTTCGAGGCCGAGGACTTCGCGGCGCACCCCGGCCTCGCCCGCGGCTACATCGGCCCGCAGGTGCTCAAGGACCTGGGCTACCGGTACGCCGCCGACCCGCGCGTCGTCGTCGGCAGCGCCTGGGTGACCGGCGCCAACGAGGCGGACAAGCACGCGGTCAACGTGGTGGCCGGCCGCGACTTCGAGGTGACCGAGACGATCGAGGCGGCCGACATCCGCGAGGGCGACCCCTGCCCGAGCTGCGGCGAGCCGCTCTACACGGAGCGGGGCATCGAGATCGGCCACATCTTCCAGCTCGGCCGCAAGTTCACCGACGCCTTCGAGCTCGACGCGCTCGGGCCGGACGCCGAGCTGATCCGGATCACCATGGGCAGCTACGGCATCGGTGTGAGCCGCGCGGTCGCCGCGATCGTCGAGCAGAGCTACGACGACAAGGGGATCATCTGGCCGCGCGCGGTCGCGCCCGCCGACGTGCACGTCGTCCCGGTCGGCAAGGGCGACGAGCAGCTGTCCGCGGCTGAGGAGCTGACCCGGGAGCTCGAGGTCGCCGGGCTGCGCGTGCTCCTCGACGACCGGCCGCTCGCGGCGGGGGTGAAGTTCAACGACGCCGACCTGATCGGCGTGCCCACGATCGTCGTCGTCGGCAAGGCACTCGCCGAGGGCGACGTCGAGGTCAAGGACCGCCGCACCGGTGAGCGCCAGCTCGTCGCGCTCGCCGACCTGGTCGGGACGCTCGCCGCCCAGCAGTGAGGCTGGGACGGCCCAGGCGTCGTCGTCGAGGCGGCCGGAAGTCAGGCGCCGGTGACGAACGCGTCGGCCAGCCCTACGCGCACCACCTTCGTCGCGCCGAGCCGCGACTCCGCCAGGTGGCGCGCCTCGTGCACGAAGTACGCCGCGCACAGCGTCAGCGCGGCTGGGTCACGGAGCCGCCCGAGCGCGTCGTGGTACGCCGCGACGACGGCCTGCTCCACCAGCACCAGCGTCGCCGGCGCGGAGCCGGCGGACACCGGGCCGGGCAGCCGGTACGCCGGCTCGCTGACGGCCGGCGTACCGCCGAGCCGGCTGACCTGGTCGATCAGCTCGTCGCGGTGGACGCGGTGCTCGTCGTACCGGGCGCGGGTATGATCGCGAGCGACCGTCGGCAGGTGCGCACCGACCGCGGCCAGGTCGTAGATCGCCGCGTGCTCCACGGCGAGCAGCGTGTTGACGACTGCCGCGTCGCCCTCGGCCGGGTCCT
This sequence comes from Mycobacteriales bacterium, assembly GCA_035645255.1. Lineage (GTDB taxonomy): Bacteria > Actinomycetota > Actinomycetes > BP-191 > BP-191 > DASQMY01. Next base: position 542 of record DASQMY010000131.1, on the reverse strand, counting down.
GCGCGGCGTACGCCGTGCGGGCGACGACGGCGACCGAGGGCAGGACGAGCGCGGCGGCGAGCAGGCTGCGCCGCGACAACGGCACCGACAGCGAGTCGGGCTGCCGCGGACGGCTCACCGGTCCGCTCCGGACAGCCAGCGCAGCAGCACGGCGTGCTGCTCCTCGCTGCCGGCGATCTCGGCGAGCAGCACCCCCACCGCCGGCGACGCAGCGCCGACCGCCGAGACGCCGGCGCGCGCCGCGCCGAGCTCGGCGTCGGTGAGCGTCCCGAGCACCGCGGCTGTCGCCGAGGTGCGCCTCGGCGGGACGATCGCCCGGCCGGGACCGGCGGGCGGCCGACCCGCCTTGCCGCCGAGGCGATCCGCGTGCGCCTGGTGATGCGCGCGGAGCGCCTGGAGCGTCGGCGCGAGCGCCGGGAGCCGGCGGAGCGCCTTGTCGTAGGCGGCCAGCAGCGACTGCTCGCGGGTCAGCGCGGCCGCCAGCACGGCGGCCTCGTCACCGCGCGGTGCCGGCGACACAGCCGCGGACGGCGACGCTGTCG